>JABFRY010000160.1 GCA_013140955.1 Acidobacteriota bacterium | reverse complement strand
GGGCCGCCCGCCCCGTGCGAGGGCTCGTGCGGGCGGCCCTGCGTGCCGGCGAGCGCGCCCTGCCCCCGAGCCGGCGCATCGAGGCCTACCTGCGCGAACAAGCGCCCGACGTCCTGCTGCTGACGCCCCTCATCGGCCTGGTGGCCTCGCCGCAGCTCGACTACCTCCTGAGCGCCCGGGCGCTCGGCATTCCCACGGCGCTCTGCGTGTGGAGCTGGGACCACCTGTCGAGCAAGGCGCTCATTCGCGACGTGCCGGACCGTGTGGTGGTGTGGAACGACACCCAGAAGGACGAGGCGGTCCGCATGCACGGCGTGCCGGCCGATCGCGTGGTGGTGACGGGCGCGCAGTGCTTCGATCGCTGGTTCGACCGCGCACCCTCGCGCGCGCGCGAGGCGTTCTGCGCGCGGGCGGGCCTGCCGGACACACGCCCCTTCCTGCTCTACGTCTGCTCCGCCCTCTTTCGCGGGAGCCCGTCGGAAGCCGACTTCGTCATGCGGTGGATCGCGCACCTGCGGGCCAGCCCGGATCCCCGGCTGCGCGAGGCCGCCGTGCTCGTCCGCCCCCATCCGCAGCGACTCCACGAGTGGGAGGGCCTCGAGCCGGGGCGCCTCCCGCACGTGGCGCTCTGGGGCTCGAATCCGGTGGACGAGGACGCCAGGGCCGACTACTTCGACTCGCTGCATCACAGCGCCGCGGTCGTCGGCCTGAACACGAGCGCGTTCCTCGAGGCGGGCGTCGTGGGCCGGCCCGTCCATGCCATCCTGCTGCCGGAGTTTCGCCAGAACCAGGAGGGCACGATTCACTTCCACTACCTCACCACCGTGGGCGGCGGACTGCTGCGTCTCAGCCGGTCGTTCGAGGAGCTGGACGCGCAGCTGTCGGGCGTGCTCGCCGAGGGACCGGGCGCGCCGTCCGGCCAGGCGTTCGTGCGGGCCTTCATCCGTCCTCACGGGTTGGATGCGCCCGCCACACCCCGTCTCGCCGATGCCGTCGAGGAGCTGGCCGCGACCGCGTCCGCGCGTGCGGTGCACGGGGCGTCCCCCGGGATGCCGCCCGGGACGCCGCCCGAAACGTCGCTTGAAACGCCGCTTGAAACGCCGCTTGAAACGGGGCGCCGTGCAGGGGCCCGCCCGCCGATCGCGGGGCGTGCCGTGCTGGGTGCCCTGACCTGGCTCGATGGCACCGCGGCGGGACACGTGTGGCTCATGGACCGCAACGAGATGCGCGGACATCTCGTGATGGAAGAGAAGCGAGCCCGCGCCGCCGGCCGGATCGCCGTGAAGGCGGCCCAGCGGGCGCGCAAGGCCGGCATCCGCCAGGAGCGGGAGCGCCAGGGGCGCGACAAGCTCTCCGCGTGGCGTCGCGAGAAGCGCACGCGCAACGCGTCATGACCGAACAGGAATCCACCACGTCGATGAAGCTGCTGTTCTTCGGGCGCCACTGGTCGTACTTCCGCAACTTCGAGTCCGTCATCGAGGAGCTGGCCGCGCGCGGCCACCGGGTGCACCTCGTCGTGGACCGCGAGGAGTCGATGGGCGGCCAGCAGATGATCGAGCGGCTCGTCGCCCGCTTTCCGGACCGTCTCTCGATGGGTCACGCGCCGAGCCGCGCGCTCGGGGCGCGGGCCGACCTGGCGCGGCGGGTCCGGCTGGGCCTCGACTACCTGCGCTTCCTCGAACCGCGATACGCCGACACGCCGCACCTGGGCGACCGGGCCCGCGAACGGGCGCCGCGCAGCACCGTGGTGCTGGCCGACCTGCCCGGCCTGCGGACCGGCCCGGGCCGGCGACTGCTCGGTGCCGTCCTGCGCAGCGTCGAACGGGCCCTGCCTCCGGGCCGCGACATCGAGGACTTCATCCGCGCCCAGTCGCCCGACGCGGTGCTCATCACGCCGCTGGTGGATCTGGGGTCGCCGCAGCTCGACTACTTTGCCGCAGCGAAGGCGCTCGGGCTCCGCACGATGCTCCCGGTCGGCAGCTGGGACCATCTCTCGAGCAAGGCGCTGCTCCGGGCGTACCCGGACGCCGTGCTCGTCTGGAACGACGTCCAGCGCCGCGAAGCCGTGGAGATGCACGGGGTGCCCGCCGACCGCGTCGTCGTGACCGGGGCGCAGTGCTACGACCAGTGGTGGCACCGCCAGCCCGCACGCTCGCGTGCGGCCTTCTGCGCGCGCGTCGGGCTCAGGCCCGACCAGCCGTTCCTGCTCTACGTCTGTTCGTCGCTCTTCCGCGGCACGGCCAGCGAGGCGGCCTTCGTGGAACAGTGGGTGGAGGCCGTCCGGAGCGCTCCGGACCCGGCACTGCGCGACATCAGCATCCTCGTCCGGCCGCACCCGGCCAGGCTCGACGAATGGAAGGGCGTGGACCTGTCCGGCTATCGGCACATCGCCTTCTGGGGCGCGCACCCGGTGGACGCCGAGGCGAAGGACGACTACTTCGACTCGCTGTATTACAGCGCCGCCGTCGTCGGGCTGAACACCAGCGCCTTCCTCGAGGCGTCGGTGGTCGGCAAGCCCGTGCACACGGTCCTCGTCCCGGAGATCTCGGCGCACAACCAGGAGGGGACGCTCCATTTCCACTACCTGCTGACGGTGGGGGGCGGCCTGCTCCGCGCAGCCCGGAGCCTGGACGAGCACGTGCAGCTGCTGGCGGCCTCGCTGGCGGGCGACGGCGGGGGCGATCCGAAGGCCGCCCCCCACCGTCAGCAGGTAGTGGAAATGGAGCGTCCCCTCCTGGTTGTG
>JABFRY010000373.1 GCA_013140955.1 Acidobacteriota bacterium | reverse complement strand
CTCGAGTAGGTCGTGCTGCTCACTGCCGCTCTCCCTTCAGAAGGTGCCCGGGATCGTCGCGTCGGGCGGGTGGATTATACGGCCGGAACGAGCCTGCGGCCCGGGCGGGGCCTCGAAGAGCCTCGCGTCGGACTGTCGTGAACGGAACAGGTCCACGATGAAGTGCATCCGTTCCGGAAACGAGGTCCAGTCGCCGGCGCCGGAGCTCAGCAACGAGTCCGGCGTGAGGTCCACTCCGGCCAGCAGGGCCCGCACCCGCGGCTCGGTGAGCGTCCGCAGGTGCTCCGGGAACTCGCCGCGAAGGTCCTGCCCGAGTCGGACGGCGCCTCCCGGCAGGTCGAGCACCATCATCCGTTCGGTGACGATCTCCCGCACCACGCGCTGCAACTCCTCCACGATCGGGACGAGCCACGGGTCGAGGCGACGGGCCAGGAGGCCGCCCCCCACGACCGACGCCGCCTCGCCGAGCGACGGCAGCAGCGCGCCGAGCAGCCGGGCCTTGATCTCGAGCCCGTCCAGCACCGACCCGTCCACGGCAGCCAGGATCTCGGGCTGCAGCCGCGTCTGCTCGTGCAGGCCCACCGCGGCGTTCCCCAGGAACACGAGCTGGCTGCGGCGCGCCCCGGGCGGCTGTCGGGACGCCTCCACGTAGGCGGTGAACGCCTCGCGCAGCAGGTCCTGCCCGTCGGGCGGCGGGCCGGGCGCGAGGGACGCGAGGAACGCGTCGATGCCGGATCCCTCCACGAGCGCGGGCCAGCGGTGGAGGCCCCGGGCGAACGCCGCGCCCACTTCCGCATACACCTTGATGTTGCCGCGGGAGACGGCCTGGCTCGAACGCGCGAAGGGGTCCAGTGCCAGCATCTCGCGCAGGACCACGCGGGCGACATGCCGGAAGGGGCCGTCCATGAGACGGCGTATGGCGGGCCCGTCGCCGAGGCGACGCTCCAGCAGTCGCAGGAGATCCTCGCGCCTGATCGTCTGCCCGGCCTGCGCCGATGCCCAGGTGGCGAGCGTCGGCCAGCTCACCTCGTCGCCCAGGTGGTGGCGGAACCGGCCGGAGAAGGCGTGGTACCCGGCCGTCACCGCGAGGTTGCGTGCGACAGGGTCCGACAGGGTGGCCACCGCCGCGACGTCGGCCTCGGTGGGAATGCGTGCGGGCATGGGCGGAAGCCTATCCGAGAATGTGGCACCGGCGTCGCGTCTCGAGTCGGGTACGGCTGCGGGCCGTGCGATCATCGACGCCATGGATATCACCGTGACCCCGCTCGAGGGGGCGCGCTATCACGTCACCGTGGACGACGGACACGGGCTGGCCGGCTACGAGGTCACGGTGTGGCCGTCCGACGTCGAGCGGTACGCCCCCGGTGCGACACCGGAGGACCTGCTGCACGCCTCCTTCCGGTTCCTGCTCGAGCGCGAGCCGAAGGAGTCGATCCTGCCGGCGTTCGAGCTGCCGGTCATCGAACGCTACTTCCCCGAGTACCCGCGGCGCATCGGGGCGCTGCTGTAGTGCGGATCCTCTTCCTCGTTCACAACCTCGGCAAGACGCGGCACTTCGAGTCGGTGATCCACGCCCTCACGGCGCGTCGGCACACCGTCGTGCTCGGGGCCGCGCGCAAGCGCAAGCCCCTGCGGATCACGCGGGCCCTTCACGAGGATCCCCGCGTGGAGGTCGTGCCCTGCCCGGTGCGGCGCATCGACCGCTGGGGGCCGCACGTCGAGGCCCTGCGCAGCACGCGCGACTACCTGCGCTTCAGCGACCCCCGGTACGGCCACGTGACGAAGATCGTGGCGCGGGCGGCCGACTACGCCCCGCCGGGTCTCAGCGCAGCCCTCGACCGGCGGCCGTGGCTGAAGCGCAACTGGCGGCGCGCCCAGCAGGCCCTCGCGCTGGCGGAAACGGTGATCCCGCCCGACCGCTACCTCGAACTCTTCCTGCGAGCCGAACGCCCCGACCTCGTGATGGTGACACCGCTCGTGGACTTCGGGTCGTACCAGACCGACTACGTGAAGGCCGCGCACCGGCTGGGTGTGCCCGTGGTGTTCGCGCCCTTCAGCTGGGACAACCTCACCAACCGCGGCCTGGTCCGGGTGCCGCCGGACCGGGTGCTCGTGTGGAACGGCCACCAGCGCCGCGAGGCCATCGACCTTCACGGGATGCCGGCCGACCGCGTGGTCGTCACCGGCGCTCCCCGCTTCGACGACTTCCTGGCGCTGCGACCGGCCTCGTCCAGGGAGGCGTTCCTCGGGCCGCTCGGCCTGGACGCGTCCAAGCCGCTCCTGCTCTACGTCTGCTCGTCCTCGTTCGTCGCCCCGCGGGAGGTGGACTTCGTGCGGGCGTGGGTGAGCGCCCTCCGCGGGGCGGCGCCCCCGCTGCGCGACTGCCAGGTCCTCATCCGGCCGCACCCGGCGCACCAGGAGCAGTGGGATGCGGTGTCGTTCGGCGAGGTGCCGGGCGTGGCGATCTGGAACGCGAAGACCGAGATGAACGCGGACCAGGGCCTCTACGACTCGCTGCACCACGCGGCGGCGGTCGTCGGCCTCAACACCAGCGCGATGATCGAGGCGGCCATCGTGGGACGGGCCGTCTATACCGTGGCGAGTCCCGAGTTCTCGGGCGGGCAGTCGGGCACGATCCACTTCGCGTACCTGCTCGACGGGAACGGGGGCCCGGTGACGTCCGCCTCGGACTTTCCGACGCATCTGGCGCAGCTCGGACGCGAGCTGGCGGATCCCGAGGCGTCGCGTGCCCGCTGCGCGTCGTTCGTGGCCTCGTTCGTCCGGCCGCGAGGACTCGAACGAACGGCGACCAGTGTCATGGTCGAGGAGATCGAAGCCGCCGGGACGATCCGCAAGCGACCACGGCGCGGCGCCCCGTGGCACCTGCCCGTGCGGTGGGCGCTGGGTGTGGCGCTCGATCAGCGGCTCAAGGGGCGAAAGGCGGCGCGCTGATCAGCGCTGGCGCTCCTTCACGGCGGCGCGCGTCTCCCGGTCCACTTCCCGGCGGCGGATCGTTTCGCGCTTGTCGTGGGTCTGCTTGCCCTTCACGAGCGCGATCTGCGCCTTCACCCGCCCGTTCTTCCAGTACAGCTGCAGCGGCACGAGCGTCAGCCCCTTTTCCACCACCCGTCCCGTGAGCTTCTGGATCTCGTGGCGGTGCAGCAGGAGCTTCCGCTGACGCTTCTCCTCGTGGAACGCCGAGCCCGTGTGGCTGTAGGGACTGATGTGGACGTTGAGGAGCCACACCTCGCCCTTGTCGAGCCGTGCATAGCTGTCGCGCAGGTTCACGCGCCCCTCGCGGATGGCCTTGACCTCGGTCCCGAGCAGGGCGACGCCGGCCTCGAACGACTCGAGCACGTGGTAGTCGTAGAACGCCTTGCGGTTGTCGGCGATGACGCGCGAGGCGTCCCGCTTCTTGTCGGTGGCCATCGCGATCAGTTCTCGGTCACGATGGCGTCACGCCACGAGAAGAAGAACAGCCCGGCCGCGGCGACGGCGATGGACAGGACGGCGGCCAACGAGAACGCCAGGACGCCTGGGGCTACTGTGCCGAACAAGCCGAACTTGAACGCCTCGACGAGCGCCGCCATCGGGTTCAGCATCATCCAGCCCTGATATTCCACCGGCACCTCCGATATGGGGTAGAGCACGGGGGTCATGAGGAACCAGACCGCGGTGACCTGTCCCATCGTCAGCCGCGCGTCCTTGGCCCTCTCGCCCCAGACGGACGTGAACAGGCCGATGCCCAGGGCGAGCGCCAGGATGAGCACCAGCGCCACGACGCTCCACCACGTGTGCAGCCCGAGCGACAGGTGCGTGGTGCCGTCCTTCACCAGATAGAAGAGCGCCGCGAGCACGATCACGCCCGCGTTGAACGCGAAGTCGAGCGCGCTCGGCGCCATCGACGCGATGGGCATGATGATGCGGGGGACGTACACCTCGTCGAGCACCTTCCGGTTCAGCTCGAGGCCCCGGGTGGACCACATCAGCGAGCCCTGGAAGAGGTTCCACGGCAGGCTGCCCACGGTGAGGAACAGGAAATACGGCACGCCGTCGGAGCCGAGCCCGACCAGCCCGCCGAAGACGAGCACGCGAATCAGAATGGGCAGCAGCGGTCTGAGGACCAGCCAGCCCCACCCGAGCGCGGTGCGGGCGTACAGCTTGCGCAGCGCCCGGCGCCCCAGGTAGTCCACGAAGCGGCGGTGTTCCCACACTTCGTGCGTGGCGGCCAGGGGACCGCTCGAGCGGGGCTCGATCACCCACTGGGTCGTGGGCGTCATCGGCGTGGCGGGCAGCACGTCCTCGGTCACAACTTGTCCGTCGTCTCGCTCTCGAGCAGGTGGAAGTACCAGAACCCCGAGAGGAACACCACGACCACTTCACCGCAGGCCAGCAGGACGGCCCAGGCCGGCGGAAAGGCCCATCCGAAGATCGCACCCTTGAAGCCCTCCACGACGGTCGCCATCGGGTTGAGCCAGACGAACGCACGGAACCGCTCGGGCACCTGCGACGCCGGGTAGATGACCGGCGTCACGTACATCCAGAAGCTGAGAAAGTACGCCAGCCCGAACCGGACGTCCCGGGCACGGGCCTGCCAGTTGGACGTCCAGAGCGCCAGCGAGAACGCCAGCGACGCGGCCAGCAGCAAAAAGAGCGGCGCCGTGAGCAGGTCCCACGACACGGCCAGGTACCACGTGCCGTCGCTGTACCGGTAATACGGCAGCATGAGCAGCAGCACACCGATGTAGACCAGCGGCTCGATGAATCCACGGGCCATCGCGCCGGCCGGCAGGATCATGCGCGGCAGGTACAGCTTGGTGATGAGCTTTCGCTGCAGCTCGATGCCGCGCCCGCCCCACATCCACGGGCCGTCGAACGCGTTCCACGCGATGCTGCCCACGAGCAGGAACAGGAAGTACGGCACCTCGACCGACGGCACGCCCATGACACCGCCGTAGACGAGCGCGCCGACGACGAGCGGCGCCAGCGGCCGGATGAGGATCCAGGCCCAGCCAAGCTGCGTCTTGGCGTAGAGGCTGACGAACGACTGGCGCGCGAAGAACCAGACGAGGCGCCGGTAGCGCCAGATCTCCTGCACGCGGGCCGCGGCATGGAAGCCGTGATCGTGCGCCAGCTCCCACCGCGCCGGCTGTCCGGGTGAGGTGGACATGGCTCAGCGCTCCGCCCGCGCGGGAGCCTCGATGGTCGGAACCGAGTCGGCCGCCGGATCCTCCTCCGCCCGCTCCCCGGCAGCCGCCGACGGACCCGGTTCGGCCGACTCGGGTTCGACCGCCTGGACGCTCCACTCGACGCGCGGCATCACCACGCCCTTGCGGTACTCGCTCTCGTACGGCGCGCCGTAGGCCGTGAACGACAGGACGTCGATGGCGTTGACCAGGTAGGTGCGGCCGGAGGACTTCTCGACGTAGACCACGACGTCGAGGTTGTAGGAGGTCTCGGCCAGCAGGTTCGCGGGCACGCGCGCCACCACGTCGTAGTAGCCGCGTTCCTCGTAGGCGTGGAACTCGGGCTGCGGCGAGCGGAACACGTAGGTGTTCTTGACGCGCAGGTCCACCAGACAGCGCACGCGCATGGGGCGGCGGATCTGCAGCCGGATCCGGACCAGCAGGTCCTGGTCCACCGGCACGGCGCCAATGGCCCGCCCGTCGTCCGGGCTCACGAGCCGCACGCTCACGATCTCGAGCAGGCGCGCGTTCTGGGCGGCGTCGGTGTCGGGGCCCCCGGCCAGCGACTCCATCGCGTCGCGCGTATAGGCGGCCACCACCGACTGCGAGTCGCCGAACTGCATCAGCTTGCCGGACTTGAGCCACATGGCCTGCTGGCAGATGCGCGTGATGGCCGACATGTCGTGCGACACGAAGAGCACGGTGAGCCCGCGCTTGCCCTCCTCGGCCACCCGCTGCAGGCACCGCTCCTGGAAGGCCATGTCGCCCACCGCGAGGATCTCGTCGGCCAGCAGGATGTGCGGGCTCATGTTGATGGCCACCGAGAAGGCCAGGCGCAGGTACATGCCGCTCGAATAGTGCTTGAGCGGGCTGTCCACGAAGTCGTGGATCTCGGCGAAGTCGAGGATCTCGTCGAACTTGTCCACCACCTCCTGCCGCGGGATGCCGTGCATGGCCGCGTTCATGAAGATGTTTTCGCGCGCGGAGAGGTCCACGTTGAAGCCGGCGCCCAGCTCGATGAGGGACACGACGCGCCCGTGGCCGACCACGCGTCCTTCGGTGGGACGCACGACCCGGGCGAGGATCTTCAGGAGCGTGGACTTGCCGGCGCCGTTGGGGCCAATCACGCCGAGGATGGTGCCCGGCTCGACCTCGAACGACACGTTCCGCAGGGCCCACAGCTCGCGGGGCGCCACCTTCATGCCCCACGGCAGGGGCACCTTGGCAATCTTCAGATCGAGCGTCGCCTTCGTGCGCTTGGACCGGGTGGCGCTGGTCAGCAGGTAACGCTTGCCGATGTCCTGGACGGTGAGGCTTTTCATCGAACGGTGAGGCGCGTGAGGGACGCCCCGGATGGACCCGGCTCGGCACGGCCGGTACTCCGAGGAGCGTACAGCATCGCGTCAGTGTGACACAAGACGCGCACGGTCCCGGCGCGTGCGCCGGTCACCAGATGCGCGGTTCGCCGTCGGGGCAGGCGAGCTCCGCAGCCGGCGGGCGCAGCGCATCGAGGGCGGCGGCCACGTCGGCATCGAAGCCGTCCACGAAGCAGCGGAGCCTCCGCCAGTCGTCGATGGCCAGTACGGCCCCATGGCGTGCCAGCAGCGCGATGATCTCCGGCCGGCGCTCCGACGTGGCCGCCTCGAGGGGCGTGGCCCGTTCGGGTTCACCCGCCAGCAGCCCCGGTCGCACCGGATACGCCCGGTTCGGATCCGCACCGCCCTCGAGCTGCGCGGCGACGTCGGCCGTACTGCGGACCGCTACGGCCTCCGTCAGCGTGAGCTGCAGCTCCGGCCACAGTGGATGCGGGCCGACGGCTGCCATCGCCAGCATCCCGGCCTCCACCACGAGCCACAGCACCACGGGCATCGCGGCCGCCAGCAGCGGCGCACGGCTGGTGGTGCGTCGGCGCGGGGGGCCGACCGGCGCGTCAGGCGCGCTCAATCCTGAAACCATCGGTCGATCCATCGGGGCCTGAACCTCGGGCTCACGGCCGGGCGGTCGAACACTTCCTGGCGGACCTGCCGGACGAGGGCGCGGGCCTCGGGCGTGTCGCCCGGGTGGTGCGGATAGGCCGCGTAGCGCGTGAGCGGCTGCAGCTCGGCCCAGTCGTTCCGCTGACCGAATGCCTGGTCCTGCAGGACGTAGTGCAGGCTCGCGCCGCGCACCGCCCACCCGGCCGATGCCACGAGCAGCACGCACGACAGGAGCGCGGTGCGCCACGCGGGCCGCGCCGTCGCCGTGAGCACGTGCCGCACGGCGACGAATGCGGCCACGGCGTAGAAGGCGCCCGCCACCGACATGATGTCGTCCTTGGTGTAGGCGTACGAGATGACCGCGTTGGCGGCGATGACGCCCACCGAGACGAACAGGAGCCGTCCGGCATCGTCGGACCGGCGCCGGAGGGCCGCCATGCCCGCCGCCACGATCGCACCGGCCACGAGAAGCGTGGTGAGCGCCGACGAGACCAGGCGCACGAGGAGCCAGGGGGGCGTCTCGCCGCGCAGCCACGTGCCCACGGCCACGAACGTGCCTCCACGGGGCTCGGAGAAGACCACGGCCGAGAGCGAACTGGCGACGTTGTAGGCCCAGAAGGGCCAGAGGTTGTCGCCGAACCGGGCCTGCACGTCATCGGGATCGAGCACGCCGAGCAGGTAGCCGGTGGATCGGCCGAGTACGGCCGTGGCCTCGCCGCCGACCAGGCCCACCCGCAGCGCGACGTAGCCGACAAGGACCGCGGTCACGCCGGCCGCGGCCCGCCACGACACCCCGCGGAACCCGGCGAGCCAGGCGGCGACGACCACCACCCACACCAGCAGGCCGGTCTCGAGCGTGAGCGCCGCCACGACGAACACCAGCACGGCGGCCGCATCCGATCGCCAGCCACGACCGCCGCGCGCGAGGCCGAGCGCCACCAGCGCGAGGAGGATCTCGAGCAGGAAGTGGTTGATGGGATAGGCCGCCCGCACCGTGGACGGAAACGTGGTGGTGCCGACCAGCACCGCCATGGCGAAGACGGAGGCGGCGAGGTCCTCGCCCGTCTCCAGGCGCAGCGCCCAGACGAAGGCGAGCAGCGTGGCCAGCAGGAGCACGACGTGGAAGCCGCGGAACACCAGGTGGTACCGGCCGTCGGCCGCGTCGAACAGCACCTTGATCTCGGCCCGTCGCAGGGGCCGGATGTAAGGCGGATCGGTCGTGACGTTGCGGGCGAATGCGGACACGACCGACGGCGCCGCCTGCGCCTCGAGCAGTTCGCCCAGGCTGTCCGACACCTGGATGGGCATGCGGAACAGGTCGTGGCCGAGGCCCGCGCCGAGCACGACGGCGAACAGGCACGCCAGCCAGCGGGTGCGGCGCACCTGCCGGCCGCGGTCGAGGGCCAGCCCGGCCAGCGGGTCGTGCGTGGACATCTTGGGCGCGTCGAGTGTAGCGACCGCGCCGGGACACGCGCAACGCCCGGCCCCGCAGCGCGGGGGCGCGCGCCAGCTACG
>JABFRY010000275.1 GCA_013140955.1 Acidobacteriota bacterium | reverse complement strand
ATCTCGGCGTCGGCAATGCGGTGATGCCCGCCATCGGTGCGGCTCGTGCGGACGCGACCGGTGGCGATCCAGCGCTTGAGCGTCGAGTAGGCGACGCCCAGTCGATCTGCCGCTGCGCGAACCGTGAGAAGTGCCATCCGTCCTCGGTGCCGCCCTGAACCGACCCGAATCGTATCACTGCGCCAGGACCGGCTGCGCCGATGCCGCCAGGGCTCGCGCCACGAAGGACCGGCGCGGCCGGCGCGGTCCGCCCGGCGGCATCACGCTCCGGCTCGGTGCTCGGTTGTCGGCACGTGAGGTGACGCGCGTCTCGTCGACGCGCGACGCGTCGGTCGCGCTACGCCAGCAGGCGCCAGATCTGGGCCACGAGGAAGCAGACCGTCACGCCCATCGCCACGGGCAGGAGGGTCGCGATGGTCGTCCAGCGTGCGCTCCGCGTCTCGCGGTAGATGGTGTAGATCGTCGTGGAGCACGGGTTGTGCAACAGGCTGAAGAGCATCAGGTTCACGCCTGTGAGGAGCGTCCAGCCGGCGCCCCGGAGCATCTCGCCGGTGGCGGCCACGCTGTCCAGCTCGAACATCACGCCCGCGCCGCTTCCACCCGGCATGCCGCTCGTGAGCACGGTGAGCATCAGCACGGTGGGAATCACGATCTCGTTCGCGGGAATGGCTACCACGTAGGCCAGCAGGATCACGCCGTTGAGCCCGATGAGCAGCCCCACCGGGTCGAGCCAGCCGATCACGCGCTCCGCGACGCTGGCGTCGCCGAGCGGCACGTTCGAGATCAGCCAGATCACGGCGCCCGCCGGCGCGGCGAAGACGACCGCGCGCCACAGCACGATGAGGGTGCGGTCGATGAGCGACCGGTAGAGCGTGTCGAGGACGCGGGGCGGCCGGTAGGGCGGCAGCTCGAGACTGAAGCTCGAGGCCTCACCGCGCAGGACGGAGCGCGAGAGCAGCCAGGAGGTGATGAACATCATCACGATGCCGAACACCGCCATGCCCACCACCGCCGCCGCCGACACCAGGCCCGCCAGGCTCGCCGGCGCCAGCGTGCCGATGAAGATGGCGGCAATGAGGATCTGCGTGGGCCAGCGCCCGTTGCAGAGCGAGAAGTTGTTCGTGATGATGGCAATCAGGCGCTCGCGCGGGCTGTCGATCACCCGTGTCGCCACCACGCCCGCGGCGTTGCAGCCGAATCCCATGCACATCGTGAGTGCCTGCTTGCCGTGGGCCCCGGCGGCACGGAAGAGGCCGTCCAGGTTGAAGGCCACCCGCGGCAGGTACCCGAAGTCTTCGAGCAGCGTGAAGAGCGGAAAGAAGATGGCCATCGGGGGCAGCATCACGCTCACCACCCACGCCGTGGCCAGGTACACGCCGTCCACGAGGAACCCACGGGCCCACCAGGGCAGGCCCGCCCCCTCGGCGAGGCCGCTCAGCCAGGGATGGCCCATGTCGATGAGCAGGTTGGCCAGCCACCCGGACGGGACGTTCGCCCCTTCGATCGTGAGCCAGAAGACCACCGCCAGGATGCCCAGCATGATGGGAAATCCGGCCCAGCGGCTGGTGAGCACGCGGTCGAGCATGCGGTCGAAGTCGAACCGTGCCTTGTCGAGCCCCTGCACGAGCGAGGCCGCCGCAATGCGTGTGGCCACGGCGAACGTCCGTTCGGCCAGCGTGTCCTGGAGATCGCCGGGCAGCTCCCACCGCAGCCGCCGCGCCTGGTCGAGCGCGGCCTGGCGCGACGTGGCCACCGGGCCCACCGGCACGTGTTCGGGAAGCGCCTCGGTCGAGGTCGTGCCGCCGGTGTCCTCGAGATGTCCGAGCTCGCCGGACAGGAACGCGGCGGTCACCACCTCGTCGCCGCGCAGGAGCCGGTCGGCCACCCAGCGAGGATTCGGCAGCCCCGGATACGACTCGCGGACCGACGCCGTCATCGTCGCGACCGCCTGCTCGACGTCGTCCGGGTAGGCATCGATCCGCAGCGGCTGCGTCTGGCGCTGCCCGGTGGCCACCTGGTGGGCGGTATCGAGCAGGGCGTCGATGCCGATGCCCGAGCGTGCCACGCCCTCCACGACGGGCACCCCGAGCTGGGCCTCGAGCGCCCTGGGGTCCACACCGATACCGTGTCGCCGGGCCTCGTCGGCCAGGTTGAGGAACACGACCACGCGCCCCGTGATGTCGAGGATCTGCAGGACGAGGTTGAGGTTGCGTTCGAGGCGGGTCGAGTCCACGACGATCACGGTGACGTCGGGGCGGCCAAACAGCAGGAAGTCGCGCGCCACCTCCTCGTCCACGGTGCTGGCCTGCAGCGAGTACGTGCCCGGCAGGTCCACCAGCTTCACGCGCTTGCCGCGATGGGCGAAGGCGCCCTCGGCCCGCATCACCGTCTTGCCCGGCCAGTTGCCGGTGTGCTGCCGCAGCCCGGTGAGGGCGTTGAAGACGGTGCTCTTGCCGACGTTGGGGTTGCCCGCGAGCGCGATGAGCAGATCCCAGCGTTCGGGGTTGAGCCCGAGGCGCACCAGATTGGCCGGCTGCCGGCCGGCGCGCGGGAGCGGGGCGTCGGCGGCGAGCGTGGCCATCAGGCGATGTCCTTCCGCCGGCTCTCGGCCGGCTCGACTTCGATCCAGGCCGCCTGCTCGCGCCGCAGGGCGACCAGTGCGCCGCGAATGCGGTACGCCACTGGGTCGCCGGTGGCGCTGGCGAGCTCCGGCACGATCTCCGTGCCACGCACGACGCCCAGAT
>JABFRY010000367.1 GCA_013140955.1 Acidobacteriota bacterium | reverse complement strand
GTCCACACCCACGACGTCGTGCCTGGCCGCGGCCGGGCACGACGTCGTGGGTGTGGACGTGGACCGGCACAAGCTGGATCTCGTCGGGCAGGGGCGGTCGCCCATCCGCGAACCGGGGCTCGACGAACTCCTCGGACGCATGGTGGCCGAGAAGCGCATCCGGGTGACCGACGATACAGCGGCGGCCGTCGGCGAGTGCGCGCGCTCGCTCATCTGCGTCGGCCCGCCGAGCCGGCGCAACGGCAGTCTCGAGTCGGGCTTTCTCGAACGCGTCATCGAGAAGATCGGCCAGGCGCTCGCCACCACGTCCGCGTACCACGTCGTCGCGGTCCGCAGCACGCTGCTGCCCGGCGTGCTGGCCGGCACCCTCGTGCCGCTGCTCGAGAAGGCCAGCGGTCGGCGCGTGGGCGACACCCTGGGCGTCTGCGTCAATCCCGAGTTCCTGCGCGAGGGCAGTGCCATCCGCGACTTCGAGCGGCCGCCCTTCACCGTGGTCGGTTCCTCGGATGCCAAGGCCGCGGATGCGCTGCTGGCGGCCTACGCCCACCTCGACGCCCCGGTGCACCGCGTCCTGCCGGACGAGGCCTCGATGGTGAAGTACGCGAGCAACAACTTCCACGCCATCAAGGTGGCCTTCGCCAACGAGATCGGCGCCGTGTGCCGCCAGCTCGGTATCGACGGCCAGCGCGTGATGACCGTCTTCTGCGAGGACCGCGAACTCAATATCTCGCCGCGCTACCTGCGACCAGGGTTCGGGTTCGGCGGTTCCTGTCTGCCGAAGGATCTCCGGGCCATGGTGTACGTGGCGAAGGAGCACGACCTGGCGACGCCGCTCCTCGGCAGCATCCTGCCGAGCAACGATCACCACATCCAGCGTGTGGTGGACACGGTGCTCGAGATGGGGAAGAAGCGTGTGGCGCTGCTGGGCCTGAGCTTCAAGGTCGGAAGCGACGACCTGCGCGAGAGCCCCTTCGTCCGCCTGGCCGAGGGGCTCATCGGCAAGGGCGTGCCGCTGCACGTGTACGATCCCGATGTGACCATCGGCAACGTGTTCGGCCGCAACAAGGCCTACGTGGAAGAGCACCTGCCGCACGTGGCGCAGCTCATCGCGGACGACCTGCAGCAGACGCTGGACGCCGTTGATGTCGTCATCGTCGGCAAGAAGGTCGCGGGCATCGATGCACTCCCCGAGCTGCTCCGCAGCCAGCACACGGTGATCGACCTGGTGGGCATCCCGGCACTTGGCGACGTGCTGCGCCCGTGGGCGTCGATGGGCGCGGTGCTGCCCTCGGCCACGGGGCTCGCCCCTGTGGGTTCCTGAGGATTCGCGTGGCGCAGACGGCCGGCCAGGCCATCACCTACGTGTCGTGGGCGGAATCGTGCAGCCGGAGCGACCATACGGCCCGTGAACTCGGCGGGGCCTCGCACATGGTCTACCTCCCGGAACTCGGGAGTCGCCCCTCAACGATCCTGCTCAAGTACCTCGGGCAGTGGACGCGTACGTCCGCCATCCTGCGGCAGGAGCGGCCGTCGGCCGTCTTCGTCATGTCGCCACCGGTCATTGCGGCGCTCCCGGCCTTCTGGTACGCGTGGCGGCACGGCGCCCGAGTGGTTCTCGACACGCACACCGCGGCCTTCCTGCACCCACGCTGGCGTTACTTGCAGTGGCTCCAGCGCTGGCAGTGCCGGCGCGCCGCCACCAACCTGGTGCACAACGAGCACCTCGCAGACATCGTGCGCGCCTGGGGGGGACACGTGACGCTCGTGCCCGACGTGCCCGTCGAGTACCAGTCGCTCGAGCCCCTGTCTCGCACCGAGGCATTCACCGTGGCCGTCGTGTGTTCGTTCAACTACGATGAGCCGATAGGAGCGATCCTGGAAGCCGCCGCCGCCCTTTCCGACGTGCGGTTCCTGATGACCGGCAATCCGAAGCACTTCCCGAAGGATCTCGAGAGCCGGGTGCCCCCCAACGTCACCCGCACGGGTTTCCTGAGCGTCGCGGCGTACGGCGGCCTGCTGGCCGGCGCCGACGCCGTCATGACCTTGACGACCAGGGACCACACCATGCTGCGCGGGGCGTACGAGGCCATCTACCAGGGCACGCCGGTCATCGTCTCGGACTGGCCGATTCTCAGGCAGGCGTTTCCCCAAGGCGCTGTCCACGTTGACAATACGCCAGGCGGGATCTCCGAAGGCGTGAGGACGATGGCGAGTCAGGCGCTCGCCTATCGGACTGGTGCCGAGGAACTCCGCGAAGCGAAGCGACAGCGCTGGCAGAGGACGCGGGAAGCCATTCGGGCCAGGATCGGGCGTGTCTAGTCAGGTGCTGCTGGTGAGAGCTGGCAGTCGGGCCTTCAACGAGCGGTGGGAATCGTGCACGAGAAGAAGTCGTACGGCAAGGTAGCCAAGGAGGGGGTCGCATGGTCCTTCCTGCGAGAGGGCGTGACCGAGCTGGTCATGTTTCCGCAGTCGATGATCCTCGCGCGACTGCTGTCGCCCCGTGAGTTCGGCATCGCGGTGGCTGCTCTGTTCTTCACCCAGTTGTCGAACAAGCTTTCCGAGCTCGGGTTCAATGCGGCGATCGTCCGCTCGAAGGTCATCGAGCCGATTCACCTATCGTCCGTATTCGTGGTCAACCTGGTGGTCGGAGCCCTGACCGCGGGTGTCCTCACCGCTATCGCGCCATGGGTTGCTGCATTCTATGACCAGCCAGAGACGGGGCAGATCCTGCCCGTCGCTGCCATCAGTTTCTTGATTGCACCCCTGGGCACTGTTTCCGCCGGTGTCCTCATCAGGGACATGCGCTTCAAGGAAGCCGCGAAGGTCGACTGGTACCAGGGACTCGTATTCGCCGTGTCTTCCGTCATTCTGGCCTGGTACGGCTACAGCTACATGAGCATCGTCTATGCGAGGATCATGGCCGTCGCCGTGCAGGCGGCTTCTCGCCTCTACTACGCCCGCTGGCTGCCGTCCCTGCGCTTCTCCAGGGCGGCGATGTACGACGTCCTCTCCTTCGGCCTGGGGATGTACGCCAAGCGGCTACTCGATTACGTTGCCGGCAATATCGACAATCTCGTGGTGGGGCGATTCTTCGGGATGGTGACGCTCGGCTTGTACGACAAGGCGTTCAGCACGATGAACCGCTTCCTGACGCGGATGAACAGCGCGGGACCCAACGTGACGTTCCGGGTCTTCGCCGCGATCCACGACGATGCCAGTCGCTTTCAGCGCGCGTACCGAAAGGTGCTGCTCTCGAGCGGCATGATGGGCATTCCGCTGTTTGCCATCCTCATGGCTACGGCGCCCCACCTGGTGGAGGTGCTGTTCGGAGCCAGATGGCTCGAGGCTACCGTGCCGTTTCAGGTGCTCTGCCTTGCGGGCATGCTGAAGCTTGTGAACACCTACGCCAGCTCGGCGACTCAGGCTGTTGGTCAGGTGTGGTCAGAGGTGTGGCGCCAGGCAGGCTACACCATCCTGATAGTGCTCTGCCTCGTGGCACTCAGACGATGGGGAGCGGTCGGCGCTGCTGGGGGCGTCCTCATTGCGACCGCGGTGATGACCGTCTGGATGCATCTCCTGCTCAAGCGCGTGACTCCGCTCCAGTGGAAGGACATGTTCGAGCCGCTGTTGCCCTCCTTACAGTGTGGCGCGGTAGCCGCTGTCGTGGCTGTTTCCGTCGGGTGGGCAGTGCGTGTGTCGACCGGCACGGTATCGCCCTGGGTGCTTCTGGGATGTCAGGGCGTCGCTTCCGCAGCGGCTGCTGCAGCGTTCGTGCTCTTCGCACGGCACGCTGAACTCAGGGCACTCGTCTGCGAGGTAGCGCGAGATATGGCACCTCGCCAGGTCGCCAAGCATCCATGGGTCCGGTGGTATCTGGATCGGTTCGCAGAGCTTACGCCCTAGCCGATTCGACTCTGGTGAGTCTGAGCACCTTCTGGAAGGCTGCGTCGGGCTTTCGTCCCGGCAGCTGCTGTTGCGGGTCGGGAAACACCTCCGTCGACATCCCGCATGCGCCCGCCCTCGCCGTCAGTTCTGCGACGGGATGGACGAACGACATCCCGGCCCGCCGCCGGAACTCCGGTCCATCCTGGAAGGACACATAGGCCCGTCCACCGGGAGGCAGCAGGCGGGCAATGCGCCCGAAGTACTCGGACACCCCGTCGAGTGGAATGTGTATCAACACGGCGAACGACACGACAACCTCCGGCCTTTCGGCCGCAACTGTCACCAGGTTCGCGTCGTCGATCAGGAAGAATCGTGGCCGGCTCGCTCCGACAAGGTCCTCGGGCAGCTGGGCCAGTCCCTCCTGATAGAACCGGTCCGACAGGTCCATGGCGATGTAGTGTCCGGCCTGAAGATAGGTAAGGAAGTGGCGCCCCAATCGCAGGCTGCCGCAGCCGAAGTCAACCAAGCGGTCGGACGGCTGGAGCCCATCGCTGACCAGCCAGTCGACGAGAAGCCGACCGGATGTCTCGAAGGTGCCAGCGTCCTTCCGCCGCCCTCCCAGCGTGGGGTGGGCACCGCCTCGGTCGAGTTGGCGTTCGATGCTGGAGACGTAATAGTCTCCGAAATCTCCGCGTGGGTTGAGCAGCTTCCAGATGTAGTAGCGCGCGGGGTACTTCATGCCGTCGTGGTCTGCGCAGCCATCGCGCTCGTCGGCACCGGCTCTCCCATGTAGTCCGGGATACCGATTCCCAGTAGCTTCAGCAACGTCGGCGCGACGCTCGTCAGCGGGACGGTCTCGGCCACGGTAGCGGTCGCGCGATCTGGCTGACGAATCCAGAAGAGTCCGTCCGGGTTGTGGTCGGCAACCTTTCGTGTCGGAACGCGATAGAAGACGTCCTCGAACGGGAGCCGGGAATCGCCGAATGCCAGAGTGGCGCCCGCTGGTACCCGGCTCCGAATACCGCAGCTCACGAACAGCCGGAGGCCGTCGCGCCGCGTACGAAGCGCGGGCTGGTCATTCCAGCGAACCGCGGCGAGTCGCGTCACGGCATCCTCCACACTGGCCGTATCGGCAAACTCGACGAAGAACTGTTGGGTCATGACCGGCGCCACGGAGACATGCGCCGGCAGCCCGGCGAGCCGAATCAGCGCGTCGATGTCCCGAGGCCTGTAGAAGTCCCGCTCGCCGCGACTGGGTTCCTGGCTGAGAGCCGTACAGAGCACCAGCGTCACATCGGACCCGGCCAGCTGCAGGATGCGACCAAGCAGGGCATCCATTTGCTCGTAGCCGAAACGGATCGCGTCCTTGAAGCGCGTGCGTTCTCCAGAGCCCGCACCGTCTGAGTAGGCGGCCGGCTCCATGCTGTCCCAGTAGGCATGCTGGAAGTGGGCCGTGCTGTTGAGGAACAGCGTCGAGAAAGCGGGTCGCAGTCGGCGATAGTAGTGGGAGAAGACGTCGAACTGAAGCTGATCCAGTACAGCGGGTCGCTTCCACTGCGTGCGATCGAAGCGCTCGGTGCTGAGCTGCTTCATGATCGAGGTGACAGAGTCCATGGACAGCCCCCGCTGCAGCATCCACGCCGCGAAGCGTGCATAGGCCGCGGGCGAGGCCGCATGCGCCTCGTTCGTGTGCTCCTGGACCGTCGTCTGGACGAAGTCGAAGAAGGGTCTCAACTCGTCCGGCCGAGGCGCTACCTTCGTGCACCATGGGTCTGGCAGCACGTAGGCGTCGCAATCCGCCTCGTAGTTGACGTTCATGCTCCCGCACACCCAGGACCGTCGGCCCTCTCTGGACACGAGGTCCCAGAGCCGTGGAGCCGCCAAATGGTGGCCCTGATCGAGCTTGAGGACGCCGTGCTCCTTGTAGGCGAGGCCCGAGTGGACCGTCACCCATTGAATCCACGGTTCCAGCAGCGTGAACGGCTCCTCGGCCCGCGTCGTGAAGCGGACCGCCTCGCCGGCAAACCGGCTGAAGTTCGGGAGGTGGCCTTCGGCCATGAACCGCTCGATGACGGCTGGGGTGAGCTCGTTGAATTCCAGGAGGATGACAGATGGGTTCGACATGGGAATCCTGCAGAAAGGGACCCTACCGGTCGAGAAATCAGGTAGCAGCCGCTCGGCCGACCTGAAGACAACGACGCAAGGGCACGAGCAATTGTAGCGCCACCCGCCAAGCGCCGTGTTGAGGAGATAGTCCGCTGCGGTGAGGTAGCCAGCGGTCGGTCGCGAGACTTTAGTCCGCTTCTCCTAGGATTGAGGGTCGGCCCAGTCTGGGCCGATCGGTGGGGGAAAAACTACACACTCGTCGGCGACCTGACACTTGGCGGTTGGCGTGGCTCTTCACGCCCAGGCTTACGGTTCTGTCAAACCACGGCCAAGCTTGGTGCCAAGACGAGGTCGAGGCCGCCCCGAACCCCCGCTGAAGGGGCACTTCCTGGATGGCTGGAACGGCACAGGTCTTGTCTGTCAACGGTCTGGAATATACGGGCTCAACGCCCTGATGAGGTGGTAAGCGGATGATGTTCTCGAGACAGGTAGCGATGTGTGCCGTGTTGGCCGTACTCGCCGGATCCCTTGGGCTTCTGGGGGCCGCCAGTGGAGACGGCTCCGTGGTCCCTCCCGGATCTCCCATCGCGATGGGGACTCATCCGAGGTTGTACCTGACACCCGGCAACTTGCCCGCGATGCGGGTCAAGCTGGGTGGTCCGTTCCGGACGGAATTCGCCAGGTTCGTCCAGCTCATGGACGAGGCCGCGCCCACGGTGGTCACAGACGCGGTCGGCTGGCGAAACGAAGACAACTTCATGTACATCGCGGACTACGCCTTCCTGTATCAGGTTGATCCGTCCACTGTGCCCGGGATCTCGCCAGGCCTCTCGCGCGCCCAGTACGGCGACCTGGCGATTCAGCTCCTGCTTCAGGCCATCGCCAACGGCGTCGAAGGACACTTCATTCCGGTCGCGTACGACTGGCTCCATGACCGGCTCACGGTGGAGCAGCGCCGCCAGGTTGTGACCCACATGCTCGGATTCAGGGAGCCCAAGTCGACCGACAGCCCCTTCGACGATCAGCCCATGTACGGTCGCGAGCGATGGGTGACTTCCGGCCTCGCGTTCTACGGCGAATACACGGGCATCGGCGATCTCAACACGGGCAATATCGAAGCGCTGCGCCGTATGGACGACTACAGTCGCTTCATCGAGGGCGAGAGCACGAGTATCGTCACTGCCGGCAACTTCGTCGCCGGATCCGACGGGGGCTGGAGCCAGGGACTGGGCTACTCCACTCGCGATTCCACACTGGCGGCCATCAGGGCGATGGAAGCCAGGCGTACGGCCTTCGGGCTCACCCGCGAAGACGTTTTCGGTCCAGCGACAGTGTTTCGTCGCTATCCGCAGTGGATCGTGTCGATGCTCCTGCCCCAGGGCGGCGGCGCTCTATGGAGGACGCACAACACGGACGAGGCGCCCAAGTACGCGCAGTACACCGGCATGATCCACCTCCTTGGTGCCCTGAGACTCTACAAGGGCATTGACGACAACACTGCAGGGCTCGCGCAGTGGCTGCTCGACACGCAGGGCACACTGTCGCAGTCATCGACCAGCGCGCGTCTCTTCTACCTGTTCGGCCACTTCCTTCTGGCTGAAGGCGTGACCGCCCGGTCTCCGGTCGAGGCGGGCATGCCGCTGACCAAGCGCTTCGAGACCTACGGCTCGGTCTTCATGAGGACTCGCTGGACCCCCGAATGGGTCGACGCCGGCGACAGCTTCGTCGCCCTGGATGCCGCCACGTGGGCGCGGCCGAACACCTACTGGCAGGTGTCGAATCCCAGTTTCACCATCGATCGCCGTGGCCCCCTTGTTATCAAGAGCGGGACCGCCGGCCACCAGGTCTACGCTGCCGGTGCATGGTCAGGGAACACCATCATCTTTCCAGACCCGGACGAAGTGCTGGACCAGAATTCCTGGGACCGGGGCGGGCAGCGTAAGGCGTACATCAACGTCACCGGCACTGATTTTCTCCAGCCGGCGTCGGACTACGACGTCGGTGGAATCACTCGAGCCTCTACGTTCGAGCCCGGCAACAACGCGCGAGATTTCGACTATTTCCTCGCGGATGCGACCAGAACCTTCAATGGACCGTACGCTATCGATGCGGTGAATTCCTCGAAGGTCGCCAGATTCACACGCCAATTCGTCTACTTCAGGCCGGAGTCGGCCGGACAACCCGATCGCATCGTGATCTTCGACCGAACGGAGACAACGGGCGAGCAGTTCGAGAAGCGTTGGATCTTTCACCCGTCCAGGCGACCCGTGATCGGTGGGGCGCCGCAGGCGAACGTCCCGATCCGGAATGGCAGTGGCGAGGGAAAGACCACCTACACGGGCAATGGCAATGGCACCATGTCCGTCGTCAACGATGCCGACGGCTCGAACGGCCAACTCTGGGTGACGAGCCTGCTCCCTGTCGACCGCAACGTCGTGTTGGTTGGGGGGCCAAACTCCTTCGGTGAGTGGGCGAAGCCAACCGGGGACACCGACCCGACCCCGTTCAGTCATGAATTCGAGGACCCGTTCGGTTTCCCGAACCCGAACCGGAACAGCTACAAGTTGTCCGACGCGCAGTACGTCGGGCAGTACCGGGTTGAAATCATTCCTGCGGTTTCGACTCGGAACGCAGACTTCCTGAACGTGTTCGAGGCCGGTGAGGTCGGAACGCCCAAGTCGCCGACGGCGTACCTGTCGGGACAGAACTACCGTGGTGTCAGGGTCGGGAATCGAATTGCCGTGTTTGCCACACTGGCCGCAGTCGAGTACAACGGCGACCAGGAGAGAGGTGTGGCTCAGGGGGACTTCACGATCGACCAGGCGGGAGCCTACCGCGTGCTTGTCGCCGACCTCGGGCCTGGCGTTGAGTACGAAGTGACCACTGGCAGCAGCACGGCTCGCCAAGCCGCCACCAGCTCCGGACTCCTATACATGTCCGTGAACGCCTCAGCCGGAACCCGCGTGTCGTTCAGGGCGCTGCAGCCGATTCCTGAACTACCTCCGCCTCCGGTTGCGCCGGCTGCTCCGTCTACATCGGCTCCCGCCGCTCCACGCAACCTTCGCATCCTGGCCCAGTAGCGGGCCGACCCGCATTCGGGGGAGCGCGCAGCCGCCCAAGGGGCGGCTGCGCGCCTCAACTCCCGCCGCGTGCGAATCGCGCCCGTCCGTGGGCCTTCAGCACTTCGAACCGGTAGCGGAGCATCATCGGGATGTTGCGCGTGAACAGGTTTCGCGCCGTCCGGTCTGCCTGCAGCCATGCCAGTTCCATCGTGCTGACCGGTGCGCCGGCGGCGTCCCTGTTGACGACCGGGTAGCCCAGGTCCAGCAGCAGGGGTCCGGCCACGCGTTCCACCAGGCGCAGCGCGCCTGGCGACATCAGCTTCCGCCATTTCTCCGTGTTGTTGCTCCTGACCAGGCCGGCCAGTTCGGTGCGCATGCGGGCCACGCGCTCGGCCGCGTATGCATCAGGCCCGCTGAACGCGAGGATGTCCGCCAGCACCGCGGCAGGGTTGGCCATGAACGTCTCGTACCGGACCTCCATGTACCGTTCCGGGCCGAGCTGCGCGCCAATGGACTGCCCCGTCCGTACGTGCGACACCCAGTCTTCAGCCGCAAAGTGCCAGCTCCGTTCGAGCAGCACCTTGGGCGTGTTCCGCATCGACAGCACCACATCCCTGGCGTCCCGGATGATGTGGACGAAGCGGGCCGTGGGAAACAGGTCGTTCAGGTGGCGCCCTTCGAACCGCGCGAACGATGCGCGCTTGTACCCCCAGCACGACTTGCCGTGTGTCTCGGCAATCGCCGAGAACACGGCCTCGATGACGCCGCCGTAGCTCCGCGTCGACACGCGCCCCGCCAGCTCCCCTTCGGTGAGCGTGAGCCCCCGTTCGCGCAGCCTCGACTTGAAGAAGTGGTCCTGGTAGAGGCTGTCGATCAGGCGCCGCAGGTTGGCGTCGTTGCTCAGGGGTTCGTAGCTGGCCAGTACGCGGTGGAACCGCAGGAGCGTGCCGTTGTCCCTCGACACGTGGATGTCGAAGAAGCGATTGACCATGTGCGAGAGGAACGTCGTCCCAGAGCGGGGGCTGCCCATGATGAGCAGCGGGGCCCGTTCCCGCGTGGCGACGTCGACCGTGGGGGCATCCATGAACGCTCAGCCTTCCTGCCTACTGGGTCCGTGCGGGGGAGGGTGAATCGCCCGCCGTACCGGTAATCGCCGATCGCAGTTCGGCGTTTGACTGGAGGCGCTCGTAGAGGCCCTCGTACAGCAGTTGATGGCCCTCCGCGTTCGGGTGGCGGTCGCCGTCCGACACACGGTAGCGTCCGCGGTCGTCGATGCCGTCGAACGTGCCGAGCAGGTCCACGACCGGAACCCCCAGCGTATCCAGCATCTCCCGCACGCCGAGGAACTCCTCGGCGAGCAGCGCAGGGTCGTCTGCCGTCGGTACGAGCAGCACCACCATATCGGCGCCCTGCGCGTCGGCGTGCTGCTTCACCTGTTCGAGCGCCCACTGAATCGTCGGGATGCGGTAGCGCGAGAGCTTCGCATCGAACACGCCGATCGGGTCGTCGGCCGAGAGTCCCGTGGTGGCGATGAGATCCTTGAGGTAGTCGTACTTCAGGTCGATGCCAGCGTAGACGAGCATGGCGATGTGCTGGTCCCACCGCCGATACACGCTCAGGTCAGACAAGGCCACCACGTAGACGTCCGGCTGGTAGGGGGTTGCCCGCACGATGGCGGCCTCCATCATCTGCGTGACGTTGTACGACCCGATGGCGAAGTTGAGAATCTCGTATTTCGTCGTGTCGCCCGTGACGTGGGCCTCGTTGAGACGGCGCTCGAGCAGCGCCTCGTAGTTACCCTGAAAGGGGGCGCCCTGCCCGCGCGTGATCGAGTCGCCGACGATGGCGAGTCGCCTCGTCCCGGCCGGCTTCTCGAGCGCATATTCCTGATCCGCCAAGCCGGCGCTGTTGGTGCGCAGGCGGTACTTAAACCGCTCATCCTGGTAGTCCGGGATGTCGGAGTTGGGGATCAGCTCGTAGAACATGAAGTCGAACGTTTGCCGGCGGTCCGGCTGCGACCGGTCTTCCCAGGAGGGACGCCGGGTGTCGGTGACGAGCCGGTTCATCGAGCTGAGGCGCGAGCCCTCGTTGATGAGACCCTCGTAGTAGCCGGCCGTGAGCGCCTCGCGTGCCTCCTTGTTCAGGTCGCGGTTCGCCATGGTCGTGAACAACGTCTCATTCCACGAGCCGAGCGTGCCGCCTGGCCACTCGGCCGCGGTGAGACCCTTCAGGCCGAGCAGCAGCAGCAGGACGATGACGATGCGGACGACGTCGTTCGACAATGCGGTCTTCATGCGTGTCCCCGTAAGGTTGCCGGCCCGTCAGGCCGGCTGCTTCGGCGCGAGTTGCGACCCGATGAGGGCCTGGTAGTCCACCTTGTCCGTCGAGGTGCGGGGCAGGGCATCCATGAACACGAAGGCATCGGGGTTCATGTACGCCGGCAGCGCCCGCCCGCAGAAGGACTTGAGCTCGATGATCGACGGCCGTTCACCGGACGGCGTGACGAAGGCGATGATCCGCACGCCAGCCGACGCATCCGGGAGGGCGACCACGGCCGCCTCACGGACGCGGTCGAACTGATAGAGCCCCTTCTCGATCTCTCCGAGTTCGATCCGGTAGCCTCGGCGCTTCACCATCCTGTCGCGCCGGCCCACGTAGATGTACCCCTCGTCCGGATCTTCCACCACCACGTCGCCGGTGTTGTACCACCGCCGCCCGTCACGCTCGAAGAACGTCTCGCTCGTCGGGCGGTTCCAGTAGCCGGCAAACAGTGAGGGGCCGGCGATGTGCAGCAGCCCCTCCTCGCCCTGCCCGACGACCGAGCCGCCAGGCGTATCGAGCACCAGGGCGTCGCAGTGCGGACATGCCGGCCCGATGGGATAGGGTGCGGTCCGGTCTTCCGGCACCACCGCCGGTATGCGCGCGAACGTACAGACGTTGGTCTCGGTCGGTCCGTACAGGTTGTAGAAGGCCGCCTGCGGCCACCGCTCCGTGATGCTCCGGAGATGCTTCACTGGGAAGACCTCCCCGGCGAAGAGCACCAGCCTGAGGGCCGAACAGTCCCTGGCCTCGAGGCCGCCGAACTGGGCGAGCAGGCTGAGAATGGACGGCGTCGAGTACCAGACCGTGATCTGCCGGTCGGCGACGAAGGCGGCGAGCTCCTGCGGGTTCTTGCCCACGGCCTCCGACACCAGGTGCAGGGCGGCCCCGTGCTTGAGGGGCACGTACAGGTCGAGGATGGACAGGTCGAAGTGGAACGGCGCGTGGCTGCTGAACCGGTCGGTCTCCCGTGGCAGGAACTCGTCGGAACACCAGTCCACGAAGCTGGTTGCGTTCCGTTGGGTGAGCATCACACCCTTCGGCACGCCGGTCGAGCCCGACGTATAGAGGATGTAGGCCAGTTCGTCGGGGCCCGCCAGGTCGGCCCCCTCCGCGGCAGGCGTCGAGACGACGTCGGCCCACGGCGTGCCCATCCCGGCCGGGGCATCCCCGCCCGGCAGCCAGGCGACGTGCGGCGCCTGGGCGAGGGGCCACTCGGCCATGATGCCCGCGCATGACGGCGCGAGGAACACGGCGGACACGGCGCAGTCGGAGAGCAGCGTGCGATTGCGCGTGACCGGCGCCGTGTAGTCTGCCGGGACGTACGCCGCCCCGGCCTTCATCACGCCGAACAGGGTGGCGACGACCTCTGCGCTCTTGGGCGCGATGACCCCCACCCGGTCACCCCGCTTCACGCCACGGGCCCGCAGGAATGCGGCCACCTGGTTCG
This sequence comes from Acidobacteriota bacterium, assembly GCA_013140955.1. Lineage (GTDB taxonomy): Bacteria > Acidobacteriota > Vicinamibacteria > Vicinamibacterales > UBA2999 > JABFRY01. Next base: position 19,114 of record JABFRY010000367.1, on the reverse strand, counting down.
ACAGGTCGTCGAGTTCCCGGTACGTCAGGCCACGGCCGGACGGGCCTACCACCGCCACGCGGTCGGGTGTCCGGACCACACTTCCCGCGAGGTAGTCGCAGAGGTTCACGTTCAGGCGCCCTTCTTGCTGGCCACCAGCGCCACGATGTCCTCGATCCGGTCGAAGTTCTCGACTCCTGTCTCGTGCGCGTCGATCTGGATGCCGAACGTCTGCTCCAGGTAGCTCACCAGGTTGAGGGTGGCCATGGAGTCGAGGATGCCGCTCGTACGCAGCGGAGTGTCGTCCTTGAGGTTCGACGGCGACTCGCCGGGCAGGTACTCGTTGAGGATGTAGGTGCGGATTGCTTCCTTGGTACTGTCCATCGCTAGGTTGTCTCCAGGGGTCCCGTGATTCAGCCGACTCTCCACCACGTCATCAGGTCCACCCACTCGGGGACCGACGGCGAGTTCCACAACGACCAGAGCGTGACGATCAGCAGGAACGTGCCGGCCACCTTCAACGGCTCCAGCCGGGCCTGCCACGGAGAAACGGCCGCCCTGGTCGCCGGCTTCCGTCGCTCCATGAGCAGGTTGATGGTCACCAGGCCGCCCAGGATCGCCCAGAAGAGCGTATCGGGCCACGTCATCAGGAAGTCGCCCCGCAGCCAGAACCACTGGTAGGCGTGCAGGAACCAGGTGACGACGAACACGATCAGGGTGGCCACCACCTGCGCGCGCACCTCACCGCTGCGCCGCATCCGGAAGTACACGGGGAAGTAGACGAGCTTCACCATGAAGTCCTTCCAGTAGATGTTGATGCGGCGCCAGAAGTCGGTGAGGCTGCGTGCGAGCAGATACTTCCGGTGCGTCTCCGGCAGGTCGTACCCGAACAGGTGCATGAAGCCGATGATGACGTGGAACTGCCCGGACACCCGCAGGTAGAGCAGGTACGTCAGCGTCATCGTCGTCAGCAGGCTCGGGAACGTCGTCACCAGCTCCGGCGCGTTCGACGGCCCCTTCCAGTGATAGACGAGGCGATAGAGCAGGAGCTGGATCGCGCCTCGCGCGATCCAGACGATGCCCTGCTGCGCGATGTCGTTGATGTTGCGCCGGAAGTAGGTCTGCCGGTGCGTCTGGAAATCCACCACCGGAAACAGCAGGAAGTAGTAGTTCGGCAGGACGAAGAAGTAGGTGAGGAACTCACGGAGCGTCGGCTTCGCCTTCGCGTGGGCGGCGTCGTACAGGTAGATGATGAACCTGAACATGAAGATGGCGCCGAACACGGGCCAGAACTCGTACGGGATGCCCAGGCTCAACGTGGCCCGTGCGTAGACGAGGACGGCGATGACCGCGGCCACGATGGCCATCCGCGCGCGGAACGGGATCGAGAGGTTGACGATGCCGAACAGCGCCAGACCCGACGCGATCAGCAGCCCCGCGGTCTGCGGATCGAGCATCACGAAGGCGCCGGCCAGGCACCACCCGATGTAGAAGGTCTCCTTCCAGGCGAAGGGCAGCCAGTAGTGGATGGCGAATCCCGCAACCACCAGCAGCGAGAGGATGCCGAAAGCCGGCTCCTCGAGGTCGTAGAAGTAGAACACCAGCAGCAGCAGGCCCAGCTGCGCCATCATGCTCACGAACCGCCCGAAGTCGGTCTGTGCCATGGCGGCGCGCCCCTCGGCGGGCTTGGCCGGGCTGCCCGTGGCAACCTGTCCGATGATGGGGACTCCCGTGTTCGCCAGGACGGACATGCTCTCGCTCACCTACAGGCCAAGACACTTGGCGATGATGTTGCGCTGGATTTCCGACGTGCCCGAGTACAGGGTGCTGCCCACGGCGTCGCGCAGGTCACGCTCGACCTCCTGTTCCGTCATGTAGCCGTAGCCGCCGAACACCTGCACCGCGTCGAGCATCGACGCCACGAGCGACTCCGACACGAACAGCTTGGCAACCGAGGCTTCGAGCACCGCCTTCCGGTTCTGATCCTTGAGCTGCCCGATGCGGTACACCATGGGCCGGCAGGCATCGAGCCTGACGCGCATGTCCACGATGCGGTTCGCCGTGGACTGGAACTTCCCGATGGCCTTGCCGAACTGCTTCCGGCTCCGGGCGTGTGTGATGCACTGCTCGAGCTGCCGGCGCATGGTGCCGAGGAAGCTGCCCAGGATGCACCCGCGTTCCCATTCCATGGAGCACTCGAAGACCTCTGCGCCCCGTCCTTCGCGGCCCAGCCGGTTCTCCACCGGGATGCGACAGTCCTCCAGGATGACCTCGGCCATCGGCGAGGTTCGGAGGCCCATCTTCTCGAGGTGCTTTCCCACTGACAGCCCTGGCGTGTCGCGCTCGATGATGAAGGCGGTGACGCCCATGGGGCCAAGGGCCGGATCGATCGTGGCGTAGAGCACGAAGAGGTCGGCCACAGGGGCGTTGCTGACGAACGTCTTGGCGCCGTTCAGCACGTAGTGGTCGCCCACGCGCTCGGCCCTGGTGCGCATCGAGAAGATGTCGGACCCGGCGTCCGGTTCGCTTGCGCCGTTGGCGCCGATGAGCGTCCCGTTGCAGAGTCCCGGCAGGTACCGCTGCTTCTGTGCCTCGGTGCCGTAGATCTGGATGGGAATCGAATTGGTCCACAGGTGGGCGTTGAGCGAGAAGAGGAGGCCCGAGTCGCGGCAGCCGTAGCCGAGGCCCTCCATGACCGAAATCAATGTCACCAGGCCGAGGCCGAGGCCCCCGTAGTCGGCGGAGACCGGCATGGCCTGGACGCCGAACTCCGCGCACTGCATCCAGTCCTCGCGGTTGAAGCGCTCCTCGCGGTCGCGGGCGATCATGTCCCGTCCGAGCGCCTGCTTGGCGAACGCGATGGCGGCGTCCTGCAGCTGCTGCTGGTCCGCGGTGAGATCGATGGGCGCAATCACGGTACGTTACACACCTTCCGATGGACGGTCGGTTCCGCCCACGAGTGATGGCCCGCCGGAGCTGTCCCCGGGACCACGTGGTTCGCGCTCCACAAGCGCAAGAAGCTGGCCAAGACGTAGGCTGGCGGAGGACAGCCGCTCCGGCGCGCATCTGGCTGCCGAACGCCCCGCATGGCCATGAATGCTTGACAGGCCCAATGGTAGTTGTCTGCCTGAACGCAGCCTATTGTCAACAGTCACAGGCATTTTATCGGTCGCCGCCGCCAGGGTTGGCGCCTCCTGCGCTCACACGCCAGACCGTACCTGCCGGGTCCCAGGAGGCGGCACGGGCTTCGGACCGTCGGCTACGACGTCAGGAGTGCAATTTCGTCCGCCAGCGTATCGGGCACCTCGAACTGCGCCATGGCAGCCGCAACGGCCGCGCGGTTGTCGATGGTGTGTTCCACTGCGTCGGCCAGGCCGGCCGCATCCTCGGCCTGATAGGTCACCACCCCGCGCGGGCGCGTCCCGTTCTCGCAGGCCACCACCGGCACGCCGAGCGCCATGGACTCCAGCACCGACGACGCCACACCATCGGTAATCGGCGTGCGCAGGTACAGGGTGGAGCGCTGAAGCACCGTGAGAAACGCATCGTGGTCGAGGTCGTCCACCTGGCAGATGCGGTCCGCGACGCCGTGCCGGCGGATGGCTGCGTCCACCGCCTCGCCCATGCCCTCGTCGGAGTGGCCGCGTCCTCCGCACAGCACCAGCCCGACGTCGCCGCGTCGCGCCATCAGGCGCGCCATGCCCTCGATCATCGTGACCGGGTAGAAGAGCGTCCGCATGCGCATGTACGTGAACACGATGTGCGGGTAGTGCGTGAGGAACGCCGTGAGGTGCGAGGGCAGTTCCCGGGGCGTGAACTCGAGGTACTGACTGCTGAAGGCGGCGATCGGCACGATCTTCCGGCCGCTGACGCCGTATCCCCTGATGCACGCCTTCACAGGTTCGCTGTTGCAGATGATGCGCTTCGGGATGATGAACAGCAGCCAGAACACGGGCGCCAGCCACCACGCACGGTGCCTGGGAAAGTAGCGCTGAATGACCCCCGCGTGGAACGTGAGGAAGCAGCGCCGGCCGTGCACCAGCCCGACGACCTCGGCGATGAGGGCCAGCGCCAGCCCCTTCAGGGCGTCGCCATTGGCGTGCGCATGGATGACGTACCCCTGCTGCGAGAAGCGCCACACCTTCGCAAGGAAGTCGCGGCCTCCGAGCACGGTCTCGTACTCGGGGCTCGGGATGGCGCGGCTCGTGCCGATGTTCAGCACGACGCAGGAGTGCCCCTCGCGTTCCATGCGCTTCTTGAGGAACTCCACGCGAATGCCCCAGCCGGCCCGTGGCGGTGGGTAGGACGTGATCTCCAGAATGCGGGCTGGCCTGCTCGTCACCGTGTCGGATCCTCGGTCGTGTGGTCGCGGCGCGGAGCGCCGTCCGGATGGGCGGTGCAACGGACGTAGGTGCCGCCCACCTGCCAGGAGCCATGCCAGGCCTGGGACGTCTCGCGGCAGATGGCGATCAGCGCATCGGTGTCGATGCCGTCCGGTGGCCGAAGTCCGCGCGCGGTACACCAATCCACGCCGTCCGCGGTGGATACCCGGATGGCCCCTGCCATGGCGGAAGCCTGCGACGGTGCGAGGTCTACCCGTGGCCCGGACACGTGCGGGCTCCGGGCTGCAAGCACCGTCAACAGCACCGTTCGTCCCTCGCTCCCCGAGCAGGTGAGCGTGAGTCGAGGGGCCGCCTGCTTCACGCCGAGACTTGGCGCGATCCAGCCGTCGTCGGGCGCCCCGCCTCCGAGGCTCGTGCGGGCGGTCCATGCGGCGCTGCCCGTCCAGAGGACGTCCACACCAGCGCCCGCGGTGGCACCGTCGTCGAAGTACACCTGCCGCGGGGCCGCCACGTTGAGTCTCCCTGGCGCGAACTGGAAGTTCACTTCGTAGTCATGCCCGCCGGTCGCGACGAGTTCGTCGCAGATGACGATGTAGCCAGCTGGCCTCAACCACACGGCGCGCCGGTGCACCACGCCCGCCTCGCCACGCGCGTAGCCGTCGTGGGTGCCGATGACCCAGGCCTCGCGATCGCCGGCCAACCAGCCTTCGCACGTGGCACGGTAGCTGTGGGACCACGCCATCTTGCCGATATGCCGCGCCTGATCCCGTCCATCGACGCGCACCGTGTTGTGTGCGGCCGTCTCGCGGAAGTGCGCCTCCCAGGATCCCCCGCAGTTGTAGGCGAAGAGGCCCGAGTCCACCAGCACGCGCCGGCCGGCCAGCCAGGCCACGACCGAGAGGCAATCGGCGTGGCCGTGCATGGAATTGGGGACGTCATCGGTCCGCATGCCGGCGGCCTGCTCCCCGCAGTCCATGCAGACGTAGTCAGCGCCCTCCGTCCAGTCGCTGCGCATCACGTAGTAGCCGCTATGGGGGAGTGCCACCGATGTGGCCCGTGGCTCACCGTCGGGCATGGCGTCGAAGCGGGCCAGACCCTCGGGACCCAGGAGCCAGAGCGCATCCTCGTGGAAGCGTCCGGCGGCACGCTTGAGGTCGGTCCTCCCGAAGAGCACTGCACCGATGGCGTAGTACGGCCGGAAGTCCCAGAAGGGCAGGTGCTCCATCCTGATCGGCTTGCCGTCGTCCGCGCCCCCGATCTCCGGCGTCCTGCCGTCGGGTTGCGAGAGCGCGACGCTGAAGTCCAGTCCCCGCTCGATGGCCTGGTCGATCGCCGGGGCCAGGGTGTCGCCGGCGGCGCGCGCCGTGAGGGTGGCCAGCAGGTAGTAGCCGATCGTGGCGTGGTGATAGAACGTGGACTGCTCGACGCTGCCACCGTCCTGGTAGAACTGCTCCGCGAGCCGGCCCTCCAGCACGTGTCGTCCACGCGCCCGCCATTCGGCGGCTTCGGAGAATTCCGGAAAGTGCGCACCCAGCATGTAGAGCGCCGACGCCTCGCCGATCAGGTGGTTGTACGGGCTCGCGAAGTACTCGAGGTGCCGGTACAGGAATCGGCCGTGGTCGAGCAGGCCCTCGAGCCACTCGATATGGAAGTCGTCGTCCAGTGCGTCCACCGACAGGAAGTACGCCCACATCCACGAGAACGACCTGAAGGCCGGCTCGAGGGCGCACGCCCAGTTGACCCCGGTGGCGTACGGATTACCCGCGCGCCAGTTCCGGACCAGCGACCGGATCGCCGCGGTGTCCTCGGCGCTGCCCGTGAGGAAGACCGACTTGCCCAGGTCGATGAGGAACTGATGCCGACTCAGCTCCCAGACGTGCTTCACGTCCCCGGCCACCGTGTTGCCGCGGTGAATCGGGACGTCCGCGTGGTACACGGGCGGCCACGGCAGGTTCGTCACGGGATCGTGTTGCCAGGGAATCCCGTCTGGATAGGTGAACGTGTGGCCGAAGAACGCGAACTCCCGCGCTCTGGCCCTCGCCGCATGGGTTGTCGTGGCGGCGAACTCGCTGGCGTAGCGCTTCGCGAAGAGGCTGCGCATCGTCTCCTGCTGCTGCACGCCTGGCAGGAATCGTGTCCGACGGCTCAGGCGCGCAGCGAGCAGGCGCGCCCTCCAGTCCGCCCCGCGGAGGTCATCGACCAGGCCCCTGGGAAGGCGATCGGCTGGGGCCAGCGTGCCCCGGCGATGAGCCCGGCGCTCACGACCGAGATACACCCGATAGCGGAGCCGCTCGGCGACTTCCGCAGGGGTCATCGCGCGGAGCTTGCGGAGTCGGCCTCCAAAGCCTACGACCGGCGCGCCGCTCACCGCGTCTCCGATTGGCCCGCTGCCACGCGGAGCTCGCGGTCGAGCCACCGCCGATGCAGGCGCCGGACATGCCGGTTGTAGAGGGACGCGGGGAAGCCGGCCGGCCGGATCGCCAGCGAGCCCAGGTGGTTGACCCGCTGCATCAGGAGCAGCAGCCTGAAGAGCGGGTCACGGTCGGTGAGGCCGGGCTCGAAGCCGTCGAGCAGCGCGTGCTGCAGGCGGCGGACCGTCCGCACCAGGAAGTGCGGCTTGGCCGTCAGGAGCTCGAGCTGGAAGTGCATGCGCGCGAGGTCGTGCAGGCGCGTCCCGCGGTGTGTCATGGCCAGGTCCAGCACCACGATGCCGTCGCCGGCAACGAGCATGTTGGCGGGCGTGAGATCCGCGTGGACGAGGACATCGCGGAGGTCGCCGGCGGGAACCAGGCCGGTCAGGTGGTCGAGGTGGCGGAGCACCCGCGCGCGGTCCGCGTCGTCGAAGCGCGCAGCCGGTGCGCCCACCAGCTTCCCGAGTCGGAGGTCGATGTAGTCCCGCAGGTCCCTCGTGTTCACGTGCCGGTCCGACGGCTCGATCGTCTGAAACGCAGCGACCCACCGGCCGGCTCGATGCATGGTCGCGACGAGCGCCTGCATCGTGTCGTGCGACGGCAGCCACGCCGCGTCGGCCTCGAGACGCGCCTGCAGGGTCACGCCCTCCGTTTCCTCCGTGACGATGGCCAGATGGTCGAGATAGCACGCCACCGGACGCACGACTCCCATGTCGCCCCAGTGCGCCATGGCATCGTGCAGACGCCGGGTCGTCTCGAAGTCGTGGGCTACGCGCGCCGCCATCTTCGCCGTGTCGCCGCCGAGAGGACCCGTCTTGAAGATCTTCACGAACACATGCGACCGAGGGGCATCGTCACCGCGACCCACGATACCCACCCGGAGCAGGTGCGAGAACGGGCGCTCCTCGTAGCTCACGGCCACCAGCACGGCATCCGGCACCGGAAAGTGTCCGGCGGCTTCCTGCTGCAGACGGGCGAGGACCGGCGTGAACACGGCCGGGACGATCGGGCTTGAGCGCGCGCTCTTTCGATGCGCCGGATCGGCGACGCCAGCGGGAGAAATCGAGGTGGCGGCGTGCGCTCCTGGCCTGGGACCGTTGCCGCGCATCTCAGGCGGCCGAGCGGTCAATCCCGTCCCTGGTGCGTTCGATCTCGGTGCCTTCGCTCACCGGGTTGGCCTGCTCAGCGATCTCCGTGTACTGCAAGCGGTACAGTACGAACGCCAGTCCAGAGAACCAGTAGCCCACCTCCGCATAGAGCCGCGCTGTAAAGGCACTTGCGATCAGGTAGGCAATGAAGCCGACTTGAACCGCCAGCGCTCGCCAGTAGTAGAAGTCCTGCCCGTTGGCCCTCTTCTTCACACGCCCGAGCATGACGAACGTCGCCGAGATGTAGCCGATGAACGCCACGAGCCCGATAACGCCCCACTCGGACGCCACCATGACGTACGTATTGTGTGGCCCGCGCAGGTCGCCATTGTAAGCAGCGACGATCTCGGGCATGTAGATGGGGCTCAGGAAATGGAAGCCTCGCCCACCAGTGCCCAGAGGATGGTCCTTGACGAGTTCGTACCCCGCCCGCCAAGCAATCAGGCGCTGCTGCGCGGAGTTGTCCTCCTCGTAGTTCGCCGTGGTCTGTTGCCTCGAGATGAACTGCTCATCGGCCAGCATGAAGAAGGCGAGCCCCATCGCCAGGGCCACTCCGCCCAGCTTGAGGCGGTACTGCGAGCGCACCAGGAGCATCGTTGCGCCGGCGGCGACGACCATGGCCACCACCGCGCTGCGGCTGTTGCAGAGGATGATTGTATTGATGATGAACGGCACCGCGACGAGCCCAAGGGCGCGAAGTCGCTTGTCCTTCTCGACCAGCAGGAACATCACCGCCAGCGGCAGAACCGTCACCAGGTGTGCGGCAGCCGCGTTATCGTCTTGCGTATCCCCTGAGCCCACGCCAACGAGCCGCCCCGCCTGTCGCTTGGGATCGCGCCACGAGTCCCAACCCCACCACAGGGCGCCGGCGACGTTGGCTGCCGCGATGGCGTTGAATGCACCCCGAGACCTCGTTACGCCGATCAGCAAGAGCGGGAAAATCAACGCCGTCTTCGTCCACTGGATTGTCCAATCCCAGCTCTCGCTCGGCCAGACCGCGAGGACAGCACTGACGATGATCATCGTGGCGTTTAGAACAAGCAGCCAGGGCACGGTCAGGTTCTTCAGGGACTTCAGCGGTCTGAGCGAGGAGCGGCGCACGAGAAAGGTGACGCCAAGGATGATGGAGATGATGAGGTTCCATCGGAGTGCGGGCAACTCGTCACCCCACCACTGCAGTTCCGGGCGGTTGTAATACTCGTGCAAGTAGCCGAGAGCCCCGAAAAGCGGATTGAGGAACGAGAGACAGGCAAGAAGGCAATAGCCCAACAGCCAGGTAAGAGCGGTGAGACTCATGGCGTGTGCGTTCCCTCCATGGTGCCGGTCGTTGACTCGGACTCGACGGACGCGGTTGCTGGCGCAGACGACATCCTGTCGCGAGGAGTCTGCACGATCGTTCCCAACAATTGGACCAATTCGCGAGCGCGGAGCATTCCGTCGAACAGGCCGGGATCCGGCTTCTTGACAAGGCCTTGGGGGTATCGAAGGAACGCCACCAGTGCCTCCGAGATCGCATCCTCGTCGTCCGGGATGACCGACACGCCGTGTCCGGCCTTCCGAACCAGTTCAGCAGTCTCGCCCTCTTCAGCCACGGCAAAGATCGGGCGGCCGAGAGCCATGTACTCGTACAGCTTGCCTGGGACGGAGGCCGTGTGACCAGGCTGCAGCAACAGGAGCCCGGACGCCTGCGCCATTGCCTGCAGTCCCTGGCGCCTCGGTACGCGGGAGGCGAACTCCACCACCCGCTCGAGACCGAGTTCACGAACAGCCCCCGGAAGATCCACCGAGTGCATGCCCTGCGCGCCGAGGAAGCGCAGTCTGAACCGGGACGGATCGATGAGGCCGGCGCTGATTGCTCGCGCCAGGGCTCTGAACAGCGGCAATGGAGTCCGGCCGGCGTACAGTGAGCCAGCGTGCAGCAGCACGAAGGGATCTACGCTGGCGGCGCCTGCGTTGAGGCCTTCGAACTCTGCCGGGTCACATCCGTTCGACACCGTAACGAACTTACGGCGGAACGTCGCCGGGTAGTGCCGTTCGAAGTCCTCCCGGTTGCCCTGCGCGACGAATACCACGCGATCGGCGGTGCGCACGACCTGGCGCTCGAGCAGCGAAGCGCCCCACCGTGCCAAGCGTGAGCGATCGTCTCGCCACGGAGCCCGCGCCCATGGGTCACGGAAGTCCGCGACCCATGGGCATCCAAGCCGGTGCGAGAGCACCAAGGCGACGAGTTGTCCTGTCCAGGGTGGCGCAGACGAGAACAGCACATCTGGTTGATCTGTTGCGGTTGCTTGCATCGCGGCGCGGACGGCCGGTAGTAGCCACCCGGACTCCTGGTCAGGAATCGCAAGCACCCCGTCGACAGCGTCAACAAGCTTCGCTAAGCTGGAGCGCTTCCGTCCGGCGATGCCTCGGCCGTGTGACACACCCGGATGTGGCGGCGTAGGCCTTCGTGTCCTCATGCTCTTGGCCCAGGACTTCAGGCTCTCGAAGCCCCTGAACGTGCCGGCACGCACGATGCGAACGCCGGCCGGCACCTGCGCGAGGAGTGCCTCGTCGACCGCGGTTCCTGGCCGGTAGGAAGACGGCTCGCTGGTAATCACCGTTACCCGCCAGCCTTCGGTGCTCAGTTGGCGCACGACGCGAAGCGTCCGCATCGTCCCGATCGCCGCGTGCGGAGGAAAGTCGTACGCGACCACGAGGGCATGTGGTGCCTTCATGCTGGACACTCCCCTGGCCCTGACGCAGTTGCCATTACGCGTATCCGAACTCGGCGTTTGCGCGCCCTGCGATCTGGAGAATACGCTGCTGCTCCTCATCTTCGAGTCGCGAACGCCAACTCTCATCCAGCCTGACCCTGATGGAGCCTCCGAAGCGCATGCTGTTTCCTATGACGTGATGGTCCACCGAATTCACAGACGAAACCGGAAGGACTGCATCCACTTCGCAGAACTCGTACACTCGCGATAGTGCCTGCGCGGGGTCAAGACACAGGTCTTCATATCGGAGGGTCATGCGGCGTTCGCTGGGAAGCGAATCGGTAATGGACGCGATCACTTCCTGGTCCTTTCGCCACGTATGGCTGGCGTCCACGATCGAAAGGCCCCTCCGTTTCGCTGACGCGGCGTAGCCGCGGACGTCCCGCACGAGTGTCACGACCTTGACATCGAGCTCCGGAAGTTCCAGCAGCCTGGAGAGACGAAGGGTGTGCTTGGTGGTGTCGAAGAATACACGAGCGCCGGACACTTCCAGCAAGGCTCTGACGAACGCGACGTTCACGCGCCCCACGCGCGTTGTTCGTTCCTTGAACACTGGCAGGTTGTGTGCCGCCCACTCCTGGAACAGCCGAACCGGCCGTCGCGACGAATGGTGGCCGAGAAGACGATTGAGCCGTGGATGTTCCAGGCGATAGTCGTTCGCCCAGTTGTGCTCACTGAAGTCGAAACCCTGGCGTCGAACGTTCTCGAAGACGCCCTGCCAGAACGAGCAGTCCTTGATCAAGCGTCCGCACGAGCACGGCTGCTTGTCGCCGTCACCACGACGGCGGATCTTGGGCTTGATCGAAGTCTCACCGACGCTCACGATCTGCGGGTGGGTGTCGACCAGCATGGCCAGCAGTGTCGAGCCCGTATGCCCGGAGCCCGCCACGAACACCACACGGAGTTTCTCAGCCACGATGTCTCACTCCACTTCTCCGGGACGCGCCATCGGCTTGAGCAGGAAGCGCTCGATCTCAAGCGCGAAGATCAGGTCTTCGAGCCTCTCCTGCACCTGCACCCGCTCCAGCGCGTAGAGGTCGCTGGCAGGCGTGGCGAAGGCGTTGCGCGAGGTGGTGGCCGCCGCGTAGCCGGTGTCGCGGACCACCTGCGCGATCGCCGGTGTCATGTACCGGTCGGCCCCGCCGTTGGGATACGAGAACATCGTCACCGGCGCGCCGAGCTCCCGTTCGAGGCGTGCCTTCGATTCCGTGAGTTCCTGCCTCGCGGCCTCGACGCCCGCGTTCGGCAGGTTGGGGTGGGTGAGCGTGTGCGATCCGATCGTCATGCCGAGCGCGTGCATCTCGGCCAGCTCGTCCCACCGCAGCATGTACTCGGGTTCCTGCACGTCACCGGCCGCCTCGCGCAGCTGATCCCGGAGCGCCTCGCGCACGGGGATGGGGTTGCCCTTCAGCAGCTTCGTCACCGTACGGACGGCCGTGCGGCGCTCCTCGGGCGTGCCCAGCGGAATGCGCACTGGTGTGCCGCCCGTGGAGAGCGTCAGCACGGGGCCGGGGACCGCGCGCAGCAGCGTCCGGATCTCGGCGGGCCAGAAGGGCTGCCCGCCTGCCAGGCAGCCGGCGGTGATGTAGAACGTCGCGCTCAGGCCGTGGCGGTGCAACGTGCGGGCGGCGTCGAGATTGTCGGCGTAGCCATCATCGAAGGTGATGGCTACGGTGTTGGCGGGCAGGGGCCGGCCGCCGCGCACGCGGTCCACGATCTCCGGCAGGGGCAGCACGGCGTAGTGCCCGGCGAGGTAGCGCACGTGCGATTCGAACGCCGCCGGCGACACGCAGATGCCGGGATGCGCGTAGGGGTTGCCCCAGGGATCGCACACCGCGTGGTAGCGGAGAATGGCGATCTTCCGGCTCGGAAAGAGCGTCCGGCAGGCGGCGTATCCACCCAGGCGGAGCAGCGCGGTCTTGGCGGCCGGCGCCGCCTGCGAGCGCAGGCTCATGGAATCACCCGGAAGGGCGCGTCGGCGGGCACGCGGACGAAGCGACGCCACAAGACGGACTGCCGGCCGCTCAGGCCCCAGATGAGGCCCGTGGCGGCCGCCGTCTGGATGAGACAGAAGTAGTGCGCGATGGCAATGGTGCTCGATCGGCGAAGCGCCGGGACGCAGCCGGCCAGCCCCAGGCCGAGCAGCGTGGCCTGCGCCCAGGCCGCAGCCGCGTAGCCGGGCCAGACGCCGGAAAGGGTGAGCGACGAGAGGAGCGCGGAGGTGGCAAACAGCGGCGACAGCCACCGCAGCGCCTTGTGCGACACCAGCGACAGGATCACCTGCGGCATGGCGAGCGGCACCGAGCTGTCCCTGCGCCGGAGGAACTGCATGCCGCCGGCGATCACGCGCGACTTGCGGGCGAACTCCTGCATGGCGCTCTCGGAGCCCTGCTCCCACGCCCGGGCATCGGGCTCGAAGACCATCCGGCGACCGGCCCTGAGCACGGCCATCGGAATGGCCATGTCGTCGAGGATCGTGTCCGGGGCCGGCGGGGCAAAGAGCTCTCGCCTGATGGCGTAGAGGGCACCGTCGGCGCCGATCATGGAACCGATCTCCGATTCGACCCGCTGGAGCCAGCGCTCGTAGCGGTAGTAGAGGTCCTCGGACTTGGCCAGCGACGCGCGCTCGCCCACCAGCACCACGTCGCCGCTCACGCCGCCCACCCGCTCGTCCGCGAAGTTCCGCACGAGGGCGCGCACCGCGTCGGCCTGCAGGAAGGTGTTCGCGTCCGAGAAGATGATCACGTCACTCGCGACCTGGCGCAGGCCGTCGTTGATCGTGGCAATCTTGCCTCGGCGCGGCGAGAACTCGATGAGCCGCACCCGCGGGCCGAAGCCGCGCACGATCTCGTTGGTCCGGTCCACCGAGCCGTCGGAGGCCACCACGATCTCGAGCCGGTCGGGCGGATAGTCGAGCCGCAGCGCATTGCGAAGCTTCGACTCCATCACGGCTTCTTCGTCGTTGGCCGCAATGAACAGGCACACCGCGGGTTCGAACGCTGCGGCCTGCACCGGGCGTCTGGCCAGCAGGTTGAGCGCGCCAATGAGCAGGGGATAGCCGGCGTAGATGTAGCCGAGCACCCCCACGGAAACCCAGAAGAGCACGAACGCCGGCCGGTCGATTCGGACCAGCGAGACCAGGCCTGCCGCCATCACCAGGCCCGCCGATACGAGAAACAGGGTGCCTACCGGGATGATCGCGCCCCCGCGTACGGCCGGCTGGGATGGCGCCGCCGCCCTGGGCGTGGACCAGACGCCGGACACCTGTCCGAGGCTGCCCATCAGCAGGCCCTTGGTCGAGGCCACGTTCAGCGCCAGGAAGTAGCCCGCCATGGAGAGGATCTGCCGCCCCCGCAGGGTGAGCAGCCCGAGCGCGCCCGCCGCCGTGGCGCCGAGCACCGGCAGCGGCCAGCTCGTTACGGCCCGGATGTACAGGCCGCCCCCGCCCACCAGCGCGCCCGCTGCGAACAGGCCGATGAACCAGCGCAGCACCTTGTGGGAGAGCAGGCACCACGTGAAGAGGCCCACCCGGAACGGATTGAGCACGCCAGGCGCGAGGAACACGGCCCGCCAGCTGCGGCTCACGATACGCACGCGCCGCCGGTACTCGCTGCCGGTCGCGCCGGCCGTTTCCTCCCAGGCCACCGCTTCGGGTTCGTAGACGCCGCGCCACCCGGCCTCCACGATCTGCAGAGGATTGAGGAAGTCGTTGATCGCGTTCTCGGGCAGCTCGCGCCACAGCTCACGGCGGATCGCGTAGATGGCGCCGTCGCCCCCGACCATCGAGCCCACGGCCGTCTCGAGACGCTTCACCTGCATCTCGTAGCTCCAGTACGCGCGTTCGCCCACGTCGGCCGCCGCCATGCCCGTGTCGAGGTAGCGTGCCTCCCCCGTGACGTAGCCTACCGAGGGGTCCGCGAAGTTGCGCACCAGCTTCAGCAGGGCATCCGGCTCGTACATCGCGTTCGCATCCGAGAACACGACGATCTCACCCGTGAGCCCCGGAACGGTGCGGTTGAGGCCGGCCGTCTTGCCACGCCTGGGCACCTGGCGCGCGAGGGCCACGCCACGGCCTGCGAACTCGCGCACGATGTCGTCGGTCCCGTCGTCGGACTCGTCGGAGACCACGACCACGTCCAGCAGGCCGGCTGGGTAGTCGAGTGCGAGAGCGTTCTCGATCTTCTGGCGGATGACGGCGGCCTCGTTGTAGGCCGAGATCAGCAGCGACACGCGAGGCCGGATGTCGGCCCGGCGGACGAGCCGCGGGCCACGCAGCCACACGAGCAGGCGCAGCGCCAGCGGGTAGCCCGCGACGATGTACCAGAGGACGCCGAGCGAGACGAGCAGGAGCGCGAGCATGCCTAAGGGATGTTCCTCACGATGTGCGGGCCCAGCGCGTTGGCCACGGCCAGTGGCAGGCGCTGCCAGATGTCGATGGCCAGCGAAAACTTCGCGTTCTTGGGGCTCATGTCGGGCATCGTCCGCCCGTCCGCCATCCAGTATTCCCAGACCAGCGCGCTCGGTTCGGCGCCCCACTGCTTCTTGAACAGGAACGTGCCCTCGCCAGGCGTCGAACGGCCGAAGTCGAACGTGGCCAGGCCCCGTTCCACCGAGAACTTGAGCATGTGCCAGTAGAGCAGCACGTTGGCCGACAGGGCGTTGTACTCGCGGATGGCCGAGGCCCACGGCACCTCGATCGTGCCCCGGTACCAGTGCACGAGTGACGCGGCCGCCGGCTGGCCCTTGTGGGTGATCGCCAGGATCCGCGTCTCGTCGGGGAACGTGGACAGCACTTCCCGGAAGAAGCCCTCGCCGTAGACGGGCGTGCCCAGATCCCGCATGTTCCGTGCGAACACCGCGTAGAAGACCGGCAGCAGTTCGAGCCCACCCACATGGATCTCGAGGTCGCTCTTCTCTCCCTTGCGCACCTGGTTGCGGAGCTTCCGGTCGAGGGCCTGCCACTGCGCGTCCACGGTGTCGGCCAGCGGCAGCAGCATCGCAACCTTGTGCTGCTTGGGCTGCAAGGCCTCGAAACGACGCGTCGTGTGACGCAGTTCCAGGTGGCTGCCGCCGGCGCTTCTGGTCTGCGCGATGGCGGCATCGAGCAGGACCTGCGCGGTCGCCGCATCATCGGCCAGCACCCCGCCGTAGTTCACGAACGGCAGGGACACCGCGAAGCGCCCGAAGAGCGGGCTGCGGAACACCACCAGGGGCAGTACGCCGACCACCTGCTCCCCGGAGCGCGCCGTCAGATAGCGTGTGTCGTGACCGAAGGCCCTCCCAATCAGATCGGTCCACCCGCGGCGATGGTAGGTCCGGCCATCCGCATGCGCACGTACGTACGCGTCGCAGGCATCGGCCGGCGTGTCGAGGCGCACCTCGAGCGCTCGCGGCGATGCGGTCTCCGGCCTGGCCAGTTCGGCTGTCACGCTCATGCGACTCCGTGCCCCACGTCGTCAGTGCAGGGGGACGCCCGCAGGTACCTGCTGCCGGGCGGGTTCGGGGATGCGGCTGCCGAGCACTGTGGCGACCGGAGCGAAGCTGAAGTCGGTCAGCAGCGCCCGGAGCCGACGCTCGGTCACGTCCAGGTTCCGGTAGTGGCGAAATCGACTGAGCCATCCAGCCGGAAGCCGCGGCTGCTCTGGATCGATTTCCCACGGATGCAGGTAGAACACGGCGGGCATCTCCTCGGTGCGATTCAGCCTGGCGATGCCCCAGCGCGTCCAGGCATACGGCAGGATCCGGAAGTAGCCGCCTCCGGCGACCGGGATGTTGGTCGAGCCCAGGCGCACCGTGGACCCCGGCACCTCGAGCAGCGTGGCCGCCGTCCGGTGGAGCAGGTGCGGGTGCCGTGGTGCATCGGGGATGCCGTACCGGTCGTGGCGCACCGGAAAGATGCTGGCGTCGTAGCGGTAGCCCTCCTCGGCGAGCACGTCCAGTGCCCAGAGGGAACGATCCGTGATCGAGAAGCTCGGGGCGCGGTATCCCACGACCTCGACGGCGCCGGCGTCTTCGAGCACGTGCTTCGCGCGTCGGACGTCGTCGCGGAACGCCTCGGGCGTCTGGTCGTACACGAGGCGATGCGCGTAGCCGTGCGAGGCCAGTTCGTGCCCCCGGGCCACGATCTCGCGCACGAGCGCGGGGTGCCGTTCGCCCACCCAGCCCAGCGTGAAGAACGTGCTGCGCACCGCGTATTCGTCGAAGATGTCGAGCAAGCGGCGCGTATTCGTGTCCACACGCCGTTCGAACGAATCCCAGGCATCACGTGACACCGTGCGCTCGAACGCGCTCACCTGGAAGTAGTCTTCCACGTCCACGCTCATCGCGTTGATTACGCGGCCGGACTGCGCGGGGGCCACGTCAGGCCCCCTTCCGCAGGACTACGGTCTTGACCGTCGCGAAGATGATAAAGAGATCGAGCGCGATGGACAGGTTCTTGATATAGAACAGGTCGAACTGCAGCTTCTGGAGCGCGTCCTCGGTGGTCGCGCCGTAGGTATAGCGGACCTGGGCCCAGCCGGTGAGTCCCGGCCGGACGATGTGCCGCTGGCCGTAGAAGGGGATCTGCGTCGTCAGTTCCTTCACGAACTCTGGCCGTTCCGGCCTCGGTCCCACGAAGCTCATGTCGCCCTTGAGCACGTTCCAGAGCTGCGGCACTTCGTCCAGGCGCGAACGCCGGAGGAAGGCTCCCACCGGTGTCACGCGTGGGTCGCCGGCCTTCGACGCCCAGACCGGTCCCGTCTTCGCTTCCGCGTCCTGACGCATGGAGCGGAACTTGTGGACGGTGAACACGCGGCCGTGCAGGCCCACGCGCTGTTGGTGGTACAGCACGGGACCTGGCGAGGTCAGGCGGACGGCCAGCGCCACGAGCGCCACCAGCGGCGCGGCGAGCAGCATGCCGATGCCGGCGACGAGGATGTCGAGCAGGCGCTTCGACGCAGACAGGAGACGGCTCTTGTTGAACCCAGGGGAGAAGATGAGCCAGCTCGGGCGCAGGTTCTCGACCGCGATCTTGCCCGTGTACTCCTCGTACACGTCGGCGAGGTGGTCGAAGCGCACGCCGTCGAGCAGGCGCATGTCGAGGAGCTTCTCCATCGGCAGCTTGCCTCGCGCATCGCCCAGGCTCACCACCACGCGGTCCACGCCTCGGCTCCGCACGATGCTCGGAATGTCCTCGATGGATCCCACGACGCCGGGGTTGAGCACGGGCGTTCCGACCTTGGACGGGTCGGGATCGACGAAACCCACGATCTCCACGCCGAGGTCGTGCCGGCGCTCGAACATCTCGCGCGCCAGGTCCACCGCGGCGGCGCTCGTCCCCACCATCAGCAGCCGCTCGTGCGGCCGTGCGTTCCGGCTGCCCCATTCGAAGGCGATGCGCCAGGCGACGACCAGCGTCATGACAAGGAGCGCCGCAATCAGGAAGACCCCCCGGCCGACGATGAGGGCGGGAAACCAGAAGTAGATCGCAGCAAGAATGAACGACGCTGACGCGAGCGCGTGCGTAATACGGGTGAACAGTTCGCGGCGGTCCGACACGACGCGGAGGTTGTACAGGTCCGCGAAGTACAGGCACGTCTGGGTGACGCCGGCCATCAGTAGCGCCTTCCACACCAGGTTCTCGTCCGCGACGAGCTCCCAGGCCCGCGCTCCCAGTCGTGCCCAGGCTGCCAGAGCCACCGCCGACACGATCAGCACCGCCTCGAACGCGATGAGCGTGACCGAGCGCACGGTGAGTCCGCTGATGAGGACAAGCATCAGGGGCTGTTCCGAGTGCGCGGCTTCGCGCTGTAGTAATACTCGTGGTACTCGTTGTACGTACCCTGCTTGCCGCTGCTCGTCTGGTTGAGGACCACGCCGAGGATACGGCTCTTGCCGATGGCGTCGGTCGCCCGCTTCACCATGTCGTGCGGCGTGGACTCCGCGCGGACCACGATGATCGCGCCATCCACCATCGAGGCCAGCAGGTGGGCATCCGGCAGGAGGAGGAGCGGCGGCGTGTCCACGATCACCCAGTCGAAGCCCTCGCGCGCCTCCTCGATGAGGCGCTGCATGCGTTCGGAGATGAGGCCCGCCATGGGGTCGGAGGTGGGCCGCCCGGCAGGCAGTACCGCCAGCTTGGGTGACACCTGACGCACGACGAGCTTCGCCGAGCCTCCCGGCGCGAGGCCGTCGGTGAGGCCGGACGAGGTGTCGATCTTGAAGACCTGGTGCAGGGCCGGCCGCCGGAGGTCGGCATCGATCAGCAGGACCCGCTTCTGGTACGACTCGCTGAGGGTGAGGGCAAGGTTCGAGGCCGTGAGGGTCTTGCCCTCGCCGGCCACGGCGCTCGCCACCATGATGACCTGAAGGTTCCGCGTGCTCTGCGCGTCGTGCAGGATGGCCGCGAGGCGCCGGTACTGCTCGCGGACCGCCGGCAGCATCGTCTCGTCGGCCACCACCTTCTGCGCCAGGTTGACGTCCAGGCGCTCGAATAG
>JABFRY010000245.1 GCA_013140955.1 Acidobacteriota bacterium | reverse complement strand
CGCGCCCGGCGGCCAGTTCGGTGGCCAGCAGCCAGTCCAGCAGGGCTCGCGGGCCGAGCCGTGTGAGACCGATTGCGGCGGCGTTCAGGAACCGCGGTTGCGGTCCTACACCCACCGGCGCGGTGTCGTGGAAGGACGAGACGCGGAGGTCCGAGAACACCTCCTGCAGACGGCCCACTGCCGTCTCGAGCGCCCGGTGGCGAACCCCGAGGTTGCTCCCCAGGGCTACTGCCACCGGAACGGGCTTCACGCCTGCCAGCGGGCCGGGAGGACCCCGCCGATGCGTGGCGACCCGGCCGTCCGGCGGCCCAGCACGTCCTCGAACCCGGTGGCGGCCTGCTCGAACAGACGCTGATGCTCGCGAGACTCGCCGATCACGACGTCCAGCATCTTCCGGTGCCGCGCGTGCGACATCCCGCCCACGCGGGGCTGCCAGCGTTCCACGAACGCCGCGAGGATCCGGGCATCCTCGACCAGCACGTCGCGGAATCTGGCCGCCTTCGCGCCAGACCCTTTCGCAATGGCCGTCTCCCCCAGCGAGGGCGACGGTGCCGGCACGGCGGTGGCGCAGCCGCTCAGCGCATCCTGCAGCCAGCGCAGGTGCGTGTCCTCACGCGCGATGACGTACTGGTACGTGTTGTTGAAATCGTAGTGCGCCACAACGCGGGCCGACGCCTCGTGCCGGGCCAGCAGCGCCAGCCGGTCGGCGGTCATCGCGGCGAGCAGCGCCTGCAGGGACAGTTCGGCAGAACCAGACATCAGGCTTGCTTTTCCTTGCAGGTGATGCAGACGCGGGTCCAGGGAATCGCCGAGAGGCGGGCCGGGGCGATCGGGTCGCCGCAGTCGCGGCACGCACCATACGTCCCGTCGTCGAGCCGCCCCAGTGCACCCTCGATCGCCTGCAGAATCTTCGCGTCGGTCTGCTTCAACTTCAGTTGAATGTGGACTTCGTTGGTGCCCGTCGCCTGGTCGGCCATGTCCCCCTGGCGCCCGGAGTTGTTCTCCATCGTCAACTGCAGCGGCTTCGCGGCAGGTCCCCCGAGTAATTCGTCGCGCTTCCTGAGCAGCGCATCGCGGTAGGTGGTCTCATCCATGGGTCTTCGACTCCAGCAAGGGGCATCAACGCCGGCGGAATGCACGATTTTACCATGCGCCACCCCGGAGTCGGGCCAGCGAGAAGCGTACGACCGGTTCTTCCTACTCGGAACGGAGCGTTGCGAGTGGCTTGCGCCGGAGCACGTCGGCACTGGCGGCCACACCGACCACGGCGACCAGCACGGTGGCGATGCCCACGCCGGAGGCCACCATCCCGGCCGCCGGATCCCACGGCATGTCCAGCACCAGCGTGGCCACGGCCCAGCTCAGGGCGATGGACCCGGCCGCCCCCATGCCGCCCGCGATGGCGCCGAGCAACCCGTACTCCATGCACAGCACCGCGGCCACGACGCCCGATCCGGCTCCGAGCGTCCGCAGGATGGCCACCTCGTAGACACGGCGGAACTTGGTCGCCGAGACCGCGCCGATGAGAATCAGCAGGCCGCTCACCAGCACGAGACCGCCCACGGCGGTCACACCCTTGGTGACCACGCCGGCGATGCCCCGGAAGGTCTGAAGGACCTCGCGCAGGTCCACCACCGTCACGTTCGGACTCTGCTTCACGATGCCGGCAATCATCTGCCCCCGGGCGGCGGCGTCCACCGGACCGCGGGCCGTGCCCATGTAGCTGTGCGGCGCACCGGCGAAGGTGTCGGGCCGGAACACGAACACGAATCCCCCCGAGCGGAACTCACGGAAGTCCACGCGACGGACGCTCGTCACGCGCGCCCGGATCACCCGGCCCAGGACGTCGAAGCGCATCTCGTCACCGATCTGGATGTCGTACCGGTCGCGGACATCCTGCTCGATGGAGACCTCCGGCAACTCACCCGGCACCGGTTCGCTCCACCATCGTCCCTCTACGATCTGCTCGTTGGCCTCGGTGTGCGCCCGGTAGGTCACGGTGTACTCCCGCGCAAGCGACCCCCGCCCGCGGACGTCCTGCACGCCGTCGAGCTGCACCTCGGCGCCGCGCACACCGGTCACACGCGCACGGAGCACGGGCAGCATGGTCGGCCCGGGCATCGCCCCGTTGCTCTCGTCGATGATCCGCGCGACCCGCTCGCGCTGATCCTGCTGGACATCGAGCAGGAAGATGTCCGGCGCGTCGTCCCCGAGCTGCAGCGAAAAGTCGCGCACCAGGTTGGCTTCGAGTCCGCGCACGCCGAGGATGAAGAAGGCGCCCAGGCCCACCGCCAGCAGGATCACGTCCGTCTGATGACCGGGACGTACCACGTGCAACGCCGCGTGGCGCACAGCGAAGGTGCGCGACCGCGTGAGCGGACGAACCGCCCGAACGAGCAGCCTGCCAGCGCCCATCAGGGCCAGCGCCAGGCCGACCAGGCTCGCCGCGAGAATCGCCGCGACCTCGATGGATCCGGCCTGCCACACCGCCACGGTCATGAGGAGCATCCCCACCGCACCCATGACAATCAGTCGGGTGCGCGGGGACTGGGCCGTGACCGTATCGGCACGCAGGAGCAGCGCGGGCTTGACGGCGCGCACGTCCAGGAGCGGCACGAGCGCGAAGGCGACCGACACCACCAGCCCTGAGATCACGCCGTGCGCCATGGCGGACCAGGTGACGGCATACTGAATGTTGGGCAGGCCCGGAATGCCCGTCACCACCTCGGGCATCACGGCGACAGCCGCCAGGG
>JABFRY010000112.1 GCA_013140955.1 Acidobacteriota bacterium | reverse complement strand
CCTGGCGCACCGCCCGAGGGCCGGAGCCATCTCGATGAGCGGGGCGGCCAGGACGTTGGCGAGCACGAGCGGCCACCGTCCCCGCACCGCCTCGATGTCGCCGCGCACGAGCCACAGCCGGTCCCGCAGCCCGTTCAGCCGGGCGTTGGCATCCGCCGCAGCCAGCGCGCGAGCGTCGAGGTCGAGCCCGATGGCCCGCGGCACGCCGAGCCGCAGCGCGGCCAGTGCCAGGATGCCGGACCCGGTGCCGACATCGAGCACAACACCCGCGCCCTCGGAGGCTTGAGCCTCGCCCGCGAGTTCCCGCACGAGCAGTTCGAGACACAGGCGCGTGGTGGGGTGGAGCCCGGTGCCGAACGCGTCGGCCTCCAGCAACTGCAACGCGCCGACGGGAGCGAGTGCGCCGGCGGGCGCCACCACGAGCCCCCCCACGTCCACCGCGCGCGGCGTGAGCACCCACACCGACTGCTCGTCGCGGCCGACGGCGGGCGTCGCTGTCACCACGGCGCCGCCGAGGGCCTCGGACACGCGCTCCGGCCCCGTCTGGTCCGGCAGGATCGCCGCCAGGCCGCCCGGCACGTGTTCCACGTCGAGGGCGCCGAGATCGACGAGCCGGTCGAGCGCGTCGTCGGGCGGCTGGGCGATGTCGAGGCGGTACGGCACGACCTCGGATGCTACCCCGGAAGCTACTGCGCGGTGTATCCGCCGTCGATGACGAGTTCGCTGCCGGTGACGAACTTCGCCTCGTCCGAGGCCAGGTACACGATGCCCCAGGCAATGTCGTCGGCGTCGCCCACGTGCCCCAGGGGGTGCTTCGCGTCCATCGCCGCCCGCACCTCGGCGACGTTGCCGAGCGACTGCGCGAACGCCTCGACCATCGGCGTCCAGATGTAGCCGGGATGGATGGAGTTCACCCGGATACGGTCCCTGGCGTAGAGCAGCGCGTCGGTCTTGCTCATGAGACGCACGGCGCCCTTCGACGCGTGATAGGCGGGCACGTCGGCGCCACCCACCAGACCGTAGATCGACGAGAGGTTGATGATGCTCCCGCCGCCGGCCCGCTGCAGCAGGGGCACCGCGTGCTTCGTACAGAAGAACACGCCCTTCACGTTCACCGCCATCAGGGCGTCCCACTCCGCCTCGGTCACTTCGTGCGTGGGCTTGTTCACGCCCGAGATGCCGGCGTTGTTCACCAGGACGTCCACGTGCCCGAAGCGCTCGGCCATCTCGCCGAACACCCGCGCCACGTCGGCTTCACGGCTCACGTCCAGCGGCCAGAAGGTGGCCGTCCCTCCACGCACGTGGAGTTCGGCCGCCAGCGCACGGCCGTCGTCCTCGCGCACGTCGGCGATGGCCACGGCGGCGCCCTCCTGCGCGAGCCGCAGGCACGCGGCACGACCGATGCCCACGGCGCCCCCCGTCACGATCGCCACCTTGCCGGTCAGTCGATTCATGGCTCCTCCGCTCGCCGGATCCTTACCGTACGGCGGGAGTCTGCGCCACCACGAACCCCTGGCTGCCGCGCACGCGACACGCGCGCCCCAGGTGTGCCACGGACGAGCTCGCCCGGGGGGGATATGCCCTGGAAAATGGTGTACCGTGCTGCGGGGGCCACACCCGGAGGCCCTCACCCATTCCACTCTCGAAGGAGCGCTGACAGGCATGTGCGATCAGAACCACTATGACGAGGACGTGAAGGCCTACACGGCGCGTGGCGCCGTGACGCGGCGGCAGTTCGGGGCTTTGGTGGGCGCCGGCGTCGTGATGATGCTGCCGCGCGTGGCGAACGCCGTGACCGTGACCGAGTCGGACGTCACCGTACGGACGCCCGACGGCACCGCGGACTGCTACTTCGTCCGCCCGGAGACCGGCACGGCGCCCGGCGTGGTGATCTGGCCCGACATCATGGGCCTGCGGCCCGCCTTCCGCCAGATGGGCAAGCGCCTTGCCGAGTCGGGCTACGCGGTGCTCGTGGTCAACCCCTTCTACCGCCAGCGCCGGTCGCCGGTGGTGCAGCCTGGGCAGACGTTCCAGGACCCGGCGGTGCGCGACGTGCTGCTGCCCCTCGCGCAGAGCCTCAACGCCACCACGCACATGACGGACGCGCGTGCCTTCGTGGCCTGGCTCGATCAGCAGCCGTCGGTGGCCCGCAACCGGAAGATCGGCACCATGGGCTACTGCATGGGCGGCCCGATGACGCTGCGCACCGCGGCCGCCTCGGACCGCGTCGGCGCCGCCGCCTCCTTCCACGGCGGTGGGCTCGTCACCGACAACGCCGACTCCCCGCACGCGGTCGCGTCGAAGACCACGGCGCAGTTCCTGATCGCCATTGCCGAGAACGACGACCAGCGGGCGCCCGACGAGAAGAACGTCCTGAAGCAGACCTTCGGGGCCAAGGCCGAGGTGGAGGTGTATGCCGGAGCAGCACACGGATGGTGCCCGCCCGACTCCGCCGTCTACAACGAGCCGCAGGCCGAGCGCGCGTGGGCGCGTCTGACGGCGCTCTTCGAAAAGGCGCTCGCCTGAGCGCCCGGCAGGCGGGGGCGGCCACGGGCCGCTCCCGTCGCCACGGCTCCCATCACCACTGCTCACATCGACACTGTTCCCAGCGACGCCGTTCCCGTCGACACTAGTTCCCGTCGCCGCCCTCACGCCACATGACCACGAGCGGCGCTGATCCCACCCCCAGCGCCGCTCGTGGTCATGTGGCGTGAGGGCGGCGACGGGAACTAGTGTCGACGGGAACGGCGTCGCTGGGAACAG
>JABFRY010000057.1 GCA_013140955.1 Acidobacteriota bacterium | reverse complement strand
CAGGGCCGCGCGCGGCGTGGTGCCGTCCACGTCGAGGGCGCGCAGGCGGCGGGCCAGCACGCCGTCCGCCGGCGGCTGTGCCGGCGTGGCCACCGGGGACTCGGGCGCCACCGGCGGCGCGAAGAGCGCGAGCTGCGCCGCATCGAAGGTGCCACCGGTCACCGACAGGGACGGACGCCCGCCACGCGAGAGCTCGTCGCGCTCGAGCCCGTGCAGGATGTCGCGGGCGCGGGTGACGACGACGCCCGGCATCCCGGCGAGCCGCGCCACCTGGATGCCGTAGCTGCGATCCGACCGGCCGGCCACGATCTTCCGCAGGAAGATGATGTCGTCCTTCCATTCGCGCGCCGCCACGTGGGCGTTGACGACGCCCGGCAGCAGATCGGCCAGGTCCGTCAGCTCGTGGTAGTGCGTGGCGAACAGGGTCTTCGGCCGCGCGCGGGTGTTGGTCACCAGGTACTCGGCCACGGCCCACGCGATGCTCAGGCCGTCGAACGTCGACGTGCCGCGTCCGATCTCGTCGAGCACGACCAGACTGCGCGACGAGGCGTTGTGCAGGATGTTGGCCGTCTCCTGCATCTCGACCATGAAGGTGGACTGGCCCCGCGCGATGTTGTCGGAGGCGCCGACCCTGGCGAAGATGCGATCGACGACGGGCAGCTTCGCCTCGCGGGCAGGCACGAACGACCCGATCTGGGCGAGCACCGGTAGCAGGGCGGTCTGGCGGAGATACGTGGACTTGCCGCCCATGTTCGGCCCCGTGAGCACCATCAGCTGGCGCGCCCCTCCGTCGAGCGCCACGTCGTTCGGCACGAACGCATCCGAGGCGAAGCGCTCGACGACGGGATGGCGGGCGTCGGTCACCAGCATCTCGTCGCCCGCGTGGACATGGGGCTTGGTGTAGTTGGCGACCGACGCCGTCTCGGCCAGTGCCGCCAGTACGTCGAGGGCTGCCAGCGCGCGCGCCGTGTCCTGGATACGCGGTGCCTCGGCCGCCACGTCGCGGCGCAGCGCCTCGAAGATCTCGAGCTCGCGCGCCAGGATGCGCTCGTCGGCGCCGAGCACCTTCTCCTCGTACTCCTTCAGCGCCGGCGTGACGAACCGTTCGCCACCCGCCACCGTCTGCCGGCGGTGGTAGTCGTCGGGCACGGCGTGGAGGTTGGATTTCGAGACCTCGATGTAGTACCCGAACACCCGATTGAAGCGGATCTTCAGCGACCCGATGCCGGTGCGCTGGCGCTCCCGCTCCTCCATGCCCGCGATCACCTGCCGTCCGGACCGGCTGATCGCTTTCAGCTCGTCGAGGCCCGGGTCGATCCCGTCACGCGTGAAGCCGCCGTCCCGGGCCAGCGCCGGGGGTTCCGACACGAGGGTGCCCTCGATGCGGTCGCGCAGATCGGGCAGCTCGTCGAGCTCGGTGACCAGACTGCGCACCAGGGGCGCCTGGCTGTCAGCCAGGCAGTGTCGCAGCCGCGGAACGGCCGTCAGTGACGCCTGCAGGGCGACCAGATCGCGGGGACCTGCGGTCCCGAGCGCCGCGCGGGCCACGAGCCGCTCCATGTCGTGTACGCCCTTGAGTGCCTCGCGGAAGCGCCCGCGGTCGGTAGCCCGGAACGCAAGATCCTCGACGGCATCGAGCCGGTCGCGAATGCGCTCGAGCGCGGCCAGCGGCCGCAGCAGCCACGCGCGCAGGAGCCGGCCGGCCATCGGCGTCACGGTCCGATCGATCTGGTGGAGGAGGGAGCCCTGCACACCGCCCTCGGTTCCCGCCACGATCTCGAGGTTGCGCAGCGTCACCGGGTCGAGCACCAGGTGGTCGGCCGTGGGCCGGCACGTGAGCGACCGTACGTGGGCGAGGTCGGCCTTCTGCGTCTCCCGGAGGTGACCGACCAGTCCGCCGGCCGCCTGCACGGCGGCCGGGGCCCCGTCGAGGCCGAAGCCGCCGAGACCGGCGGTCCGGAGCTGGTCCTCGAGCACCTCGGTGGCCCGGGGCAGATCGAACATCCACGCCTCGGCCACGGTGACCGGCACCTGCAGTCGCGCGATCTCGGGCAGTCGTGCCGCCACGGCGGCGTCACCCGGCACGACGACCTCCCGCGGGCGCAGCGTGGCGATCTCATCGGCCAGCGCCTGCCATCCCGCCGGGCCGACGTACTCGGCCGCGGTGAACTCGCCGGTGGACACGTCCATCAGGGCGGCGCCGAACACGTCCTCGCCCCGCAGCGACAGGGCGAGCAGGAAGGCGGGCTCGCGCGCCTCGAGGTATGTCGCGTCGGTCAGGGTGCCAGGCGACACCACCCGCACCACCTCCCGACGGACCAGCCCCTTGGCCTTCTTCGGATCCTCGACCTGCTCGCAGATGGCGACCCGGAACCCCTTCTTCACCAGGCGCGTCAGGTAGCCGTCGGCGGCGTGATAGGGGATGCCGCACATCGGTATCCCCGCGCCACCGGCGTCCTTCGACCGCGAGGTCAGCGTCAGGTCCAGCGCGCGCGACGCCACGAGCGCATCCTCGTAGAACATCTCGTAGAAGTCGCCCATGCGAAAGAAGACGAGCGTGTCGCGGTACTGGCGCTTCACGTCCAGGTATTGCCGCATGGCGGGCGTGGCGAGGGGGGGCGTCGGCGTGCTGGAAGTCATGTGTCCCGGTCGTGCCTTCAATTATCATCCAGGGCATGTTGATCCTCGCCCTCGACACCACGACGCGTGCCCTCAGCTGCGCCGTGACGAGGGGACACGTGCTGGTGCACGAGCGCGCCGGGG
>JABFRY010000145.1 GCA_013140955.1 Acidobacteriota bacterium | reverse complement strand
GCTGAAACCGATGCGACGCCGCTGGCTGGAACAGGCGCACCGCAAACACCGGAATCCACGAGCCCGTGGAGTCGTGGAGCAGCGCCGCCACCGGCCCGCCCAGCACCGAGCCCACGCCCTGCGCCATGTACAGGCAGCCGTAGTTGGCGGTCGCGTGTCTGGTGCCGAACGTATCGGTGAGCGTGGAGGGAAACAGCGAGAAGATCTCGCCCCAGCCGAAGAACACCACGCCGGAGAGCAGCACGAAGAGCACCGGGCTCTCGCGCGTGAGCAGCCAGAGCGTCATCGCCACGCCTTCGAGGCCGAACGCGATGAGCATCGTGTTCTCGCGTCCGAAGCGGTCGGACACCCATCCGAAGAAGGGCCGCGTGGCGCCGTTGGTGACGCGATCGATCGAGAGGGCGAGCGGCAGCACCGGCAGGCCGAACACCAGCACGCCGGCCATGCCGAAGTCGCGCGTGAACGCGCCCATCTGCGACGTGACCATCAGGCCGGTCGTGGACATCATCGTCATCATCGCGAACATGAGCCAGAAGATGCCCGTGCCGAGCATCTCGCCGGGCGAGGCATCGATGGCCACCGCCGGAGGCGCGCCCGCCGCCCCCGCGCGGGGCGCCGGCAGATCCCCTGGCTGTGGGCGCCTCAGGCCCTGCGCGGCTGCCAGGCCGGCCAGGGCGAAAATCACGCCGAAGCGCACGAGCGCGTCCTGATACGTGGACTCGCGCAGCACGCGCGCGATGGGAAACGTGGTGAGGAGCGCGCCCATCCCGTAGCCGGCGGCGACCAGGCCCGTCGCCAGGCCACGCTTGTCGGGGAACCACTGCACCATGTGGCCGATGACGCCCACGTAGACGATGCCCGTCCCGATGCCGCCGAGGACGCCGTAGGTCAGGTACAGCCACGACAGGCTGGTCGCCTGCGCGGCCAGCACCCAGCTCAGGCCCGCGACGACCACGCCGATCGACAGCAGGCGGCGGGGCCCGAAGCGGTCCACGAGGATGCCCTGCCAGGGAGAGAGAAACGTCTGGATCACGATGAGCAGCGAGAAGGTCACCTGCAGCTGGGGCAGCGTGGCCCCGAGCCCCTCGGTCATCGGCTGCGTGAGGAGCGCCCAGACGTACTGCGGGCTCGAGATCACGATCATGCAGGCCAGGCCGAGCAGCAGCTGGCTCCAGCGCGAGCGGAGGAAGACGGTCAGGGACATGGGGCCTCGCAGGGGAAGGGTTCGGGGATGGCGGCTCCGTCCTTGCGGGGGTCCGACGCCCCGCCGTTCACGCCCGCGTCGTCGTCCCGCAGCACGCTCTGGCCCCCGCCGACGAGGCTCGAGTACGGACCCTGCAGGTCGATCTCGTGCCCGCGGCTCTCGAGCGCGGCCCGTGCGCGGGCGGGGACGCGCGACTCGGCGATCACGTCGCAGCCACCGAAGGTGAGCTTGGTCACCCGGGCGGCTTCGAGGGCCGCCTGGATGTTCATGCCGTGGTCCACCACGTTGGACACGAACTGGGCGTGTGCCTGCGACTGGTTCCAGCCGCCCATGATGCCGAAGGCCACCCGCGTGCGGCCGCGCGTCATGAAGCCCGGGATGATCGTGTGGAGCGGGCGCTTGCGCGGCGCCAGCGCGTTGGGATGCTCGGCGTCCATGGTGAAGAGCCCGCCGCGGCTCTGGAGGACGAAGCCGGTGCGCTCGGGCACGAGCCCCGAGCCGAAGTTCGCGAAGTTGCTCTGGATGAGCGAGACCATGTTGCCCTGGCGGTCCACGACGCTCAGATACGTGGTGTCACCGCCCCTCGACGGGAGCCGTCCGGGCGCGGTGTCCGCGCTGGCCCTGTTGGGGTCGATGGCCCTGGCCCGCTTGGCCGCGTAGGATTTCGACAGCAGGCCGGTCACCGGCACGCGGTGGAACACCGGGTCGCACACGTGGCGCGCCATGTCGGCGTAGGCGAGCTTCTTGGCCTCGATGAGGGTGTGCAGGGCGTCGGCCGAGTTGTGGCCGAACGACGTCATCGGCGACAGCTCGAGGATGTTGAGCATCATCAGGGCCGCCAGGCCCTGCCCGTTGGGTGGCAGCTCGTACACCGTCCAGTCGCGGTACGTGGTGGAGAGCGGCGTCACCCACTCGGCGTCGTACTCGGAGAGGTCCGCGCCCGTGAGCAGGCCTCCCCGCATGGCGGAGCAGTTGAGGATGCGCCGGGCGATGTCGCCCCGGTAGAACGCGTCCCGGCCCTCGGCGGCGATCACGCGGTACGAGGCGGCCAGATCCGGGTTGCGGAAGACCTCGCCCACCGCCGGGGCGCGCCCGCCGGGAAGGAAGGTGCGCGTGGCCTCGGGGTCCTCCCTCAGCAGGGCCTCGCTGCCGCCCCACTCCGCGGCCGTGAGCTCCGGCACGGGGAAGCCCTCGTCGGCGATCCCGATCGCCGGTGCGAGCAGCTCGCCGAAGGGGCGCCGTCCGAAGCGCTCGTGCAGCGTGGACCACGCGGCCACCGCGCCGGGCACGGTCACCGCGTGCACGCCCGTCTGTGGCATGCGCGCGATGCCGAGCGTGCGCAGGCCGTCGATCGTCAGGCACATCGGCGCGTAGCCGCTGCCGTTGATGCCGTGCAGCGTGCCCGACGCGGCATCGTGGACCATCGCGAACAGGTCCCCGCCGATGCCGTTCATCATCGGGGCCACCGCGCCCATGGCGGCGTTGGCGGCAATGGCGGCATCCACCGCGTGGCCCCCCCGCGCCAGCACGGAGGCGCCGGCCTGCGAGGCGAGCGGGTGTTCGGTGG
>JABFRY010000158.1 GCA_013140955.1 Acidobacteriota bacterium | reverse complement strand
CCTTTATTGCCCAGGTAACGGGTGGCCTCGAAGCCGTTGAAGATCGTGTCGCCGTTGTCGTCGCGGCCCGTGGTGACGTTGAGCGGCTGCCCGCTCGAGAGGAAGAGGACGGG
Source organism: Acidobacteriota bacterium (assembly GCA_013140955.1). Classification (GTDB taxonomy): domain Bacteria; phylum Acidobacteriota; class Vicinamibacteria; order Vicinamibacterales; family UBA2999; genus JABFRY01. Next base: position 2,665 of record JABFRY010000158.1, on the reverse strand, counting down.
GGCGAGGTCGACCACACCGCCGATGCGTACGAGGCCGTTGACGGCGAGCACGTGCCGCCGGTCGTTGAGGCTTGGCCCGAGCTCGAGATCCGGCTGGCGCGCGTCCACCGGGCGGAAGTTGATGTCGTCGGTGTCGTTCTCGATGCGCGAGAGCGTGTAGGCCACGTCCACCGCCACACCCTCGCGGACCCGTGTCCGGACGTTGAGGTAGAGCCCGTCGAACGTGCTGTGCCCCGTGGACTCGTCCTGTTCGATCAGGCGGAAGCCGCCGGCCACCGGCACGATCGGCCTCGAGGCATCCGCCTCCGCCACCGAGCGCGTGGTGCCGGCGGGAATCGACGCGGGCGCATTCGTATCGATCCGCCGAATGAGGTTGCGGCCCCGGCTGTGCACGTAGTCCACGGCCACGGCCAGCGCGGTCGAGGGGGTGAAGACGTATCCCCCCGAGACCTGCTCGGTCCACGGACTCCGCAGTTCGGGGTCGAACACCTGCACGTTCCGCGGTGGCAGTTCCGACACGGGCAATGCGGCAAAGGCGTCCCGCGGCAGGGTGGCCGGGAACACGGGCGGCGCAAAGGGCGTTCCCGGCGCGAACGTCACCGACACGGCGCCCCCGTCCGGGTTGTTGAACACGGTGTCGGAGAACACGGCAAACGGAATGCGCTCGTAGAAGATCCCGTAGCCGCCGCGCAGCTGGTGCCGGGTGCTGCCGCCAGGCGTGATGCTCACGCCGAGGCGGGGCGCGAGGTTGTTGAGGTCACCATCACCTACCGGCGTGTTGGTGACGGAGTCGTAGTCCCACCGTGCCCCCATGGTCAGGGTGACGTTGCCCGTCGCGCGGTACACGTCCTCTACGAAGGCCGACACGAACGTCTGCGGACGACGCACGACGGGATTCACGAAGCTCTGCGAGTACGACAGCACGGCCACGTCACGTGGCAGGTCGTCGAGCGTGAGGAACGTGCCGGCGGGCGAGACGGGCCGCCCCTCCAGATCGACGACATACGCACCTCGCGCGCCAGGGCCCGATACGATGTCGAACGCGCCGCGCAGCAGATCGCCGCCGGCCTTGACGGTGTGCCGCCCCAGCAGGCGGGTGTACACGTCGCGCACCTGCAGGTCCGTCTCGCTCCAGGCGAAGTTGTCGCTCACGGCCCCAATCGTGGCCAGCGTCGCGCCGCGGTCGGTGACGACCACCCGGGGTCCGCCGTCCAGCGAGCGCCAGTTCGCACGGAGCCGTCCCACCTGCAGGCCGGCTTCGTTCACGCCGCTGCTCGACGCCGACCGGTGGGTGTAGGCCACGAACTGGTTGCGGTAGTTCACCTGCAGGCCCGCCGAGGGCAGGGTGAGGCCGCCGATGAAGCCCACGTCGCCGTCGTGCGTGTAGTCCGAGCCGTGATAACGCAGCGTCGAGATCTGCGCGTCGGTCCACCGGACGTCCACCTTGCCCATCGCCGTCTGGCTGTTGAAGGCGGTCGGCGCCAGGCCCGCGGCCAGCGGCGAGGTCAGGATGGCGTCCTGTCGCTCGCGCGTCACCTCCAGGTCGCCGAAGTAGAAGACGCGGTCCATCACGAGCGCCCCGCCGGTGGATCCAGCCACCTGGTGCCGCCGAAAGCTGTCGTCGATGACCTCGCCGGCTGCGTCACGCGGGGCGAAGACGTTCGGGGCATCGAGCACGGCGCCGGGGCGCCCCATGTAGAGCACGTTGCCGGAACGCCGGTTGCTGCCGCTGCGGGTCGTCACCGAGAACACGCCGTTGCCGGTGCGCCCGTACTCGGGTGAGTAGGCGTTGACCAGGACCTTGAGGTCGTCGGTGGAGCCGATCGTCACCGGCACCTTGGGACCACCCAGGAACAGGTCGGTGTTGTCGAAGCCGTCCACGGTGTAGTTGGTCGCCAGCGACGACGAGCCGTTGATGGTGAGGCGCGGCGCGAGATTGTAGAAGCCCCGCGCCGGCGCGGCGCCCGGCACCAGGTAGGCCACCGACACGAGGTCGCGACCGTTCACCGGGAGGCGCTCGATCTGCTCGCGGTCCACGTGCCCGCCCAGTTCGGGAGAGGTGGTGCGCGTGAGCGGGGTATCGCCCGCCACGTCGATCCGTTCGGTCACGCCCCCCGGCGAGAGACGGACGTCCACCAGGCGACGCTCCCCCGTCGTCAGCGCATCCACCGGGCGCCGCACGGTCGCAAAGCCCGGCGCGGAAACCGCCAGCTCGAACGTCCGCGCCGGCAGAAGGCCCGGAATCTCGAAGTCTCCACCGGGCCCGCTGAGGGTCTCACGCGTGAGTCCGGCGTCGGGACTCGTGAGCACCACGACCGCACCCGGCACAGCGCCTCCGGTGGCGTCACGCACCACGCCCGCGAGCGTGGCACTCGACTGCGCCCGCGCGGCCACAGGCAGGAGCAGCAGAAGGGTGAGCGCCAGCAGGCGGTGCCGGCCACGCCAGGACCAGGTTCGGAACATCGGGCTACTCCCTCGGTGTCAGGTGGCGGACCGATCGCCCGCACGTCACGAGCATGGTATTCGCTCGTGCAGGCTGCGAGGTTACACCGTGGTGGCCGCATCGCCATCGTGTATCCTGACCCGGCGTCCGGCACGGTGCCCGACGCCTTTCCGGCGCGGTCACGACAGCGCGGAGACAGCATGCCCGGCCCCACCACCACGC
>JABFRY010000400.1 GCA_013140955.1 Acidobacteriota bacterium | reverse complement strand
GCGCGTGCGCTGCGCCACCGCTGGCGCAGGAGGGGCAGGCCGCGCCCGGCACGGCCGAAGGAACGCTCTTCCCCAACATCAGCCGTTCGAGCCAGTGGCGCCTGGAACGCATCTCGGCCGACCACCTCCGGTTGACCGGTGAGGTCGAGATCGAGGGCGCGAACGAGGTGAAGTTCTTCGCCGACCAGGTGGACCTCTATACCGACACGAACCGGCTGGTCGCCTCGGGGAACGTGGTCTTCACCGACGCCGACGGGCGCATCGCAGCCGACGAAGTGGACTTCGACACGGTCACGGGTACGGGCATCTTCCGGCAGGCCTCGGGCATCATGTCCCTCGGCGCCACGGCGAGCCAGGCGCAGTTCGCCAGCGAGGAGCCGGATGTCTACTTCTACGGGGAGACCATCGAGAAGATCGGCCCGCGGAGCTACCGGGTGACACGCGGCGCCTTCACCACGTGCGTGCAGCCCACGCCGCGGTGGGAGGTGACGAGCGGCAGCGTGACGCTGAAGCTGGACGACTACGCGGTGGCCACCAACACGGTGCTCAGGGTCAAGGGCGTGCCCCTGCTCTACCTCCCGATCATCTACTACCCGATCCAGGACGATCAGCGGGCCACCGGCTTCCTGCTGCCCACCTACGGGGCCTCCACCCTCCGCGGCCAGGCGGTCAGCAACGCCTTCTTCTGGGCGATCGGCCGCAGTCACGACGCCACGTTCCTGCACGACTGGTTCACCAGGGCCGGACAGGGCGTCGGCGGAGAGTACCGCTACGTGGCCGGTCCCCAGTCGACCGGGAACGTCCGCCTGTACCGGTTCAGCCAGCGGCAGACGGAGTTCACCCAGGACGGGCAACTGACCGTGCTGCCCGAGAACACCGCCTATGAGGTCACCGGCGTCGTGAACCACGCGATCGGCCGATCGATGCGTGCGCGGGCGCGCCTGGACTACTTCAGCGACGTGGTCAACCAGCAGCTGTACCACCAGAACGTCTACGAGGCCTCCCGTCGCAGCCGCATCGTGGAAGGGGCCTTGAGCGGGAACTTCGGGGGCCTGTCCACGAGCCTCCTGTACCAGCGCAGCGAGGTCTTCAACGACGAGACCAACTCGGTGCTGTACGGCAGCACTCCGCGGATTTCGGCCAGCCTGGCGCCCAGGCGGATCGGGGCCTCCCAGGTCTATGCCTCGGTCAACAGCGAGTACGCCTACCTGCCGTACCGCTTCACGAGCGGCACGGAGATTACCCGCGACAGCAGCCTGGGCCGGTTCGATGTCTCGCCCACGATCCGGATGCCGCTGTCGTCGCTCACCTATCTCTCGGTGAACAGCAGCGCGACCTTCCGCTCCACGTACTATTCGAAAAGCGCCGACCTCGACGGCATGGCCATCAGCGAACCGTTCAGGCGTCAGTACCTCGGGCTTCGCACGGAAGTGATCGGCCCGGTGCTGTCCCGGATCTTCGACCGGCCCGACGGGCGTTTCGCCGAGCGGCTCAAGCACGTGATCGAGCCGGGATTCACCTTCGACTACACGACGGCCTTCGAGGACTACCTGCGGACGCCCCTGCTCAGCGACACGTCCGACATCGTGGTGGGGGGGGCCGGACGCATCACCTACGGCCTGACGAACCGCCTCTTCGCCCGCTCGCGGGCAGAGGGCACGCAGCAGGGCCAGATTCGCGAGTTCCTCACCGTGGCGCTCCAGCAGAGCTACTACACGAATCCCGAGTCGAGTCAGTACGACACGACCTATGCGAGCGCCTTCCGCGGCAGGAACCTGACGACGCTCTCACCGGTGGCCCTCACCGTTCGCATGTCCCCGTCCGCGGCCGTGGACGCCAACGCCAGGATGGAGTACGACGTGTCCGGCCAGGGCCTGCAGGTGTTCACGACCGGAGGCAGCGTCCGCCAGGGCCGAACGACATCGACCCTCAATTTCAGTCGTCGCCGGTACTCGGGCTCGACCGACAGCTACCTGTCCTCGACCACCGCGCTGAACCTGATGGACGGACGGATGACCGGCACCTACTCGCTCAGCTGGGACATCTCCAGGTCCACCGTCGTGAGCCAGACGGTCTCGGCGGCCTATCTGGCACAGTGCTGCGGCATCCAGATGCAGTTCCAGAACTACAACTTTCCCAGGCTCAGCTCGAGCTTCCCCATCCCGGCCGACCGTCGATTCAACGTGTCGTTCGTGCTCGCCGGGCTCGGCACCTTCTCGAACTTCTTTGGCGCATTCGGCGGCGCAAGGTAGGCGACGTGAAAGGACTCATCCTGAGCGGCGGCAAGGGCACCCGCCTGCGACCGCTCACCTACACGAGCGCCAAGCAGCTCGTGCCGGTGGCCAACAAGCCCGTGCTGTTCTACGGCATCGAGGCGATCGCCGAGGCGGGCATCACCGAGATCGGCATCGTCGTCGGCGACACGCAGGCCGAGATCCGCGCGGCCGTGGGCGACGGCTCGCGATGGGGCGTGCGGGTCTCCTATATCGAGCAGGACGCGCCGCGTGGCCTCGCGCACGCGGTGAAGATCAGCCGGCCCTTCATCGGGGACGAGCCCTTCGTCATGTACCTGGGAGACAACCTGCTGAACCGCGGCATCACACGGTTCGTGGAGGAATTCGAGCGCGAGCGGCCCGCGGCGCAGATCCTGCTGGCCCATGTGCCGGACCCGCAGATGTTCGGGGTGGCCCAGCTCTCGGAGGGACGCGTCGTCAGGCTGGTCGAGAAGCCGAAGGAGCCCATCGGCGACCTGGCGCTGGTCGGCGTGTACATGTTCGGTCCCGAGGTGTTCACGTCGGTCGACCGCATCTCCCCGAGTTTTCGCAACGAACTCGAGATCACCGATGCCATCCAGGACCTCATCGACCGCGGCCTGACCGTCAGGCCCCACATCGTCAGCGGCTGGTGGAAGGATACGGGCAAGCTCGAGGACATGCTGGAAGCGAACAGGCTCATCCTCGAGACGTTCGAGCGGCGCATCGACGGAACCGTCGATGCGGAGAGCCGGGTCGAGGGCAAGGTGGTCATCGAGGCGGGAGCGGTCATCGAGCGCTCGATCGTTCGCGGACCCGCGGTGATAGGGCGCAACGCGAAGATCGTGCAGGCCTATGTGGGACCCTTCACGTCGATCATGAACGACGTGGATATTCGCGACTCGGAGATCGAGCACAGCATCGTGCTCGAAGGCTCTTCGGTGCACGATCTCGCCAGCCGGGTGGCCGACAGCCTGATCGGCCGGAACGTCAGGATCTACCGCGCACCGGTGAAGCCCAGTGCGCACCGTTTCATGCTCGGGGACAACTCCGAGGTCGGGATCCGCTGGTAGGGGGTTCGATGGTGGAAGTACTGGTCACGGGGGGCGCGGGGTTCATCGGGAGCAACTTCGTCCGATTCGCGCTCTCCCTGCACGACGACTGGCGTGTGACGACGCTCGACAAGCTGACCTACGCCGGCCGACTCGAGAACCTGCACGACGTGATGGATCACCCCCGCCACACGTTCGTGCGTGGTGACATCGCCGATGCGGCAATCAGCGGCCCGCTGGTGGAGCGGGCGAACGTGGTGGTGCACTTCGCCGCCGAGACGCACGTGGACCGGTCCATCCGGGAGGCCGGCGCCTTCATCCGCACCGACGTCGAGGGCACGTTCGTCCTGCTCGAGGCGGCGCGGAAGGCCCCCGAGCTCCGACGCTTCATCCAGATCTCGACCGACGAGGTGTACGGCAGCGTCGCGAGCGGGGCCAGCGTCGAGACCGACGAGCTTCGGCCCCGGAATCCCTACTCGGCGAGCAAGGCCGGCGCGGACCGTCTGGCCTACAGCTACTGGGCCACCTACGGAGTGCCGGTCGTCATCACGCGGGCCTCGAACAACTACGGGCCGTACCAGTTCCCGGAGAAGGTGATCCCCCTGTTCATCACCAACGCCGTCGACGACATCCCGGTGCCGCTCTACGGCGACGGCTTGAACATCAGGGACTGGCTCCACGTGCTCGACCACTGCCGGGCCGTGGACCTGCTCATCGCCAACGGTCGGGACGGGGAGGTGTACAACGTGGGGGGCGGGAACGAGCTCACGAATCTCGAACTCACACACCTGATCCTGGACACCCTGGGCAAGCCGCGCGCCCTCATTCGGCCCGTGGCCGACCGCCAGGGTCACGACCGGCGCTACAGCCTGGATACCGGGAAGCTCCGCGGTCTGGGATGGGCGCCGCAGGTGGCGTTCTCCGATGGCCTGCGTGAGGCCGTGGCGTGGTACCGCGACAACCCCTGGTGGTGGCGGCCCATCAAGGAGCAGGACGCGGCGTTCAAGGCGTACTACCAGTCGCAGTACGGCGGGCAGGTCCAGCCGTCGTGAGTGCGGCCCCGGGCCCGGTCCTCGTGACCGGCGCCGGCGGCTTCGCTGGCGGATATCTTCTGGAACTGCTCGCCGGCGCAGGCGATGAGCTGGTGGCCTGGGCTCGGTCGCCGGTCCCGCGACACGCCGTCGCACTGGCGCGGTGGCAGCAGGTGGACCTGCTCGACCGCGAGACCGTGCGGCGGACGATCGACACGCTGCGCCCGTCGCAGGTGTACCACTGCGCGGGTTCCCCGCACGTGGCGCAGTCGTGGCAGGACACGGCCGGTCCTCTGGCCGCAAACGTCCTGGGCACACACCACCTCCTCGATGCCCTTCGGCGCACGGGCGCAGGCGGCCGCGTGCTCGTCACCGGGTCGGCAGCGATCTACGCCTCGTCGCCCGTGCCGATCGCCGAGGACCATGTGGTGGCTCCGGCCAGCCCGTACGCCCTCAGCAAGCTCGCCCAGGAAGAGCTGTCGCTCAGGTTCCTTCGTGAGGAGGGCCTGGACGTCGTCGTCGCGCGCCCGTTCAACCATACGGGACCCAGGCAGTCGGCGGCATTCGTGGCTCCGAGCATGGCCCGCCAGGTGGCCCTCATCGAACGGGGCGCCCTCGAACCGGTGATCAAGGTCGGCAATCTCGACGCCCAGCGCGACATCTCCGACGTGCGCGACGTCGTACGCGCCTACGCGGCGCTGATGCGGGCGGGATGCCCGGGCACCAGCTACAACGTGGCGTCAGGTGTCGGGCGGACGATGCGCAGCATCCTCGACGGGCTGCTCATGCGGGCGCGGGTGCCCGTGCAGGTCGCCACCGATCCGGCGCGCCTGCGCCCCAACGACGTCCCCTTTCTCGTGGGAGACCCCTCGCGCCTCGGTCGGACGACGGGATGGAAGCCCGCCATTCCCTTCGATCGCACCCTCGACGATCTGCTCGAGTACTGGCGCGCCCACGCCTGAACAGGAGGGCGCCGGACTGCGTGGCCATCGGGGTGCGCGCAGGCCTTGATCGAGCCATCCCGAAAGACGAAGATATGGCGAATGTCCATGCCTCGCCACCTGCCGCTCTTCGACCCGGACGCATCGGGGCACGCTCCCGTCGGCGGAGGCGTTGCCCAGGTCCCGGCAGCGTCGGGCGCTGCGCCTCCCGGGACACGCGCGGTCACCGAGGCCATCCGAACGGGAGGCATCGCGTCGCTGCCTGGCGCGATTCGGCGCGCCGACCAGGCCCGCTACCAGGACGTCACGTGTCGCACGGCGCTCAATCCCACCCGCGGCATGCCCTTCGCCTGGACGCTCAACCCGTATCGCGGCTGCACGCATGGGTGCCACTACTGCTACGCCCGGCGCTACCACGCGCACTTCGGCCTCGGCGCGGGGGACGACTTCGCCTCGCTCATCCTTGTGAAGACGAACATGCCTGCGGTGCTTCGCCGGGAGCTGGCGCGGCCGTCCTGGAACCGCGCGCTCGTGGCACTCGGCACGGCCACCGACGGCTACCAGCCCATCGAAGGGCGCTACCGCCTGTCGCGGGCCTGCCTGACGGCTCTTGCCGACGCGCGCACGCCGGTCAGCATCGTCACCAAGGGCCCGCTCGTCGTTCGGGACGTGGACGTGCTGCAGACGCTGCACCAGGCGGCGGGGTGTCGTGTCTACGTCAGCGTCCCGACCGTGGACTCCGATGCCTGGGCACGACTGGAGCCTGGCACGGCTCCACCCCTCCAGCGTCTGCGGGCGGTACGGACCCTGGCGGACGCGGGCATCGCGGTGGGCGTCCTCATGTGCCCGATCGTCCCCGGTATCGGCTCGTCGCGCACGCAGCTGGCGGCGACCGTCAAGGCCATCGCGGACCACGGGGCCCGATTCGTCGGCAGCGGCGTGATGCGCCTCGATGCGGGCACCCGGGAGCACTTCCTGGGGTTCCTCGCCGAGGCCTACCCCCAGCTGGTCGAGGGGTATGGCCGGCTGTACGCGGGCAAGGACGCCGCGCCCGGATACCGGCATGAGGTGGAGGGCGTGCTGGCCGCGCTCCGGACGAGGCACGGATTCACCTGAGCCTGGCCCGCCATCCGCGTACCGCCATCCCTATAATGGAGCGTGCACAACAGACTGACCACGGTCGTGGCCCTCGTGATCGCTGGAACAGCGCTGGCCGCCCAGACACCCAGACCCTTTCCTGCGCCCGGCGCGGCAGAGGGACGCGGCGCCACGAGCGTGGGCCAGCCGCAGGTGTCCGCGTCGGCACCGCAGGCGGCGCAGCCGGGTCCGGATGCGGCAGCCGCGGCCACTGACGCCAACGTCCCGACGGAGGCCACGCTGGGCCTGCCGGTCTACCCGGGCGCGACGTACCTCGCGTCGTACGACGCGGGGCGAGGACAGCGCTACTACATCTTCGGCACGGGCACGCCGTACGCGGACATCGTCACTTACTACCGCACGCAGCTGCGGGGCCGTGGCACCGAGGTCTTCGAGGAGCCGCCAACCCACATGTGGGAAGTGGGACGGTTCAGGAACGAGACGATGGCCTTCCCCCCGGGCGTCACGGTGAAGGACTACACGTGGGGAGGGTCGATGGGCTATCCCAACCCGGTCCCTGGCGCCGAGCCGGCGCGTTATCCGACCATCATCATGGTCGTGCCCGCTCCCGCAGACGCCGCGGCACGCTGACGCGACACGGCGACGGGACGCCGGTCAGCGCTTGACGTAGATCTCGCCCTCGCGCCGGAACTCCTCGGCCTTCTCGCGCATGCCCGTCCGCAGCGCGTCCACGTCGGTCACCTGGTTGGATGCCGCGTAGTCGCGCACCTGCTGCGTGAGTTCCATGGAGCAGAACTTGGGGCCACACATCGAGCAGAAGTGCGCCACCTTCGCGCCGTCGGCGGGCAGCGTCTCATCGTGATAGGCGCGCGCGGTCACCGGATCCATGGCCAGGTTGAACTGGTCCTCCCAGCGGAACTCGAACCGGGCCTTCGAGAGGGCGTCGTCCCATGCCTGCGCGCGCGGGTGCCCCTTGGCGAGATCCGCGGCGTGCGCGGCGATCTTGTAGGCGATGACACCCGCCTTGACGTCGTCGCGGTTTGGCAGACCGAGGTGCTCCTTCGGCGTCACGTAGCAGAGCATGGCGGTGCCGTACCAGCCGATCATCGCCGCGCCCACGGCCGAGGTGATGTGGTCGTACCCGGGAGCGACGTCCGTCGTCAGCGGGCCCAGCGTGTAGAACGGCGCGTCCCCGCACCAGGCCTGCTGCTTCTCCACGTTCTCCTTGATGAGATGCATGGGGACGTGACCGGGGCCTTCGTTCATCACCTGCACGTCGAACTCGCGCGCGACGGCCGTCAGCTCGCCCTGCGTCTGCAGCTCGGCGAACTGCGCCTCGTCGTTGGCATCCGCAATCGAACCCGGCCTCAGGCCGTCACCGAGCGAGAACGAGACGTCGTAGGCGCGCATGATCTCGCAGATGTCCCGGAAGCGCGTGTAGAGGAAGTTCTCCTCGTGGTGCGCGAGACACCACTTGGCCATGATGGAACCACCCCTCGACACGATGCCGGTGAGCCGGCGTGCCGTGAGCGGCACGTAGCGGAGGAGCACGCCGGCGTGCACGGTGAAGTAGTCCACACCCTGCTCGCACTGTTCCACGAGCGTGTCGCGGTAGACCTCCCAGGTCAGGTCCTCCGGGCGCCCACCGACCTTCTCCAGCGCCTGGTAGATCGGGACCGTGCCGATGGGCACCGGGGAGTTGCGGAGAATCCACTCCCGCGTCGTATGGATGTCCTTCCCCGTCGAGAGATCCATCACGGTGTCGGCGCCCCATAAGGTGGCCCAGCGCAGCTTCTCCACCTCGTCCTCGATCGACGACCGGACCGCGGAGTTCCCGATGTTCGCGTTGATCTTCACGAGGAAATTCCGGCCGATGATCATCGGCTCGAGTTCCACGTGGCGGATGTTCGCGGGAATGATCGCGCGTCCTGAGGCCACCTCGGCCCGCACGAACTCGGCCGGGAACCCTTCGCGCGCGGCCACGAATTCCATCTCCGGCGTGATCTCGCCCCGACGGGCGTAGTACGCCTGCGTACCCACCACGCCGGACGCGCGCCGCGCCGCAATCCACGGCGCACGCAGCTTCGGCAGGCCCGCGCGGACGTCGTGCCCTTCGGGACCACTGGTGTCGTACAGGCGCACGGAGGTGCCATCGGTGAGCGACACCTCGCGGTACGGGACCCGGAGTACCGTGTCTCCGGTGGCGCCGAGCGAGACGGACTGCTCGTCGTAGACCTTGCGAGAGCCGGGATAGGCAGATGTGAATGCAGTCATGGTGGTGTGCTGTCGGACGGGGAATTATACCCTCCGGCTCGGGCACCTCCTGCCTGCTGGGGTTGTGCGAGCCGGGGACCTGCGCTGTAATGCGGGCATGCGAACATCTGCCTTCCTTCTGGTGTGGTGCCTCGCCGGCGCGACTGCACTCGCCCAGGTGCCGCCCCCCACGGGTC
>JABFRY010000110.1 GCA_013140955.1 Acidobacteriota bacterium | reverse complement strand
GGTCGTCGTGGACTCGGGCGCCGGCGCCAGGTCCGACGAGGTGCTCGCCATCGTCCGCGACCTCAGCTCGCAGCCCATCCGCTTCGTCATCAACACCAGCGCCAACCGCGCGCACGTGGGGGGCAATGCCGTGATTGCCGCGGCGGGCACCGTGCTCGGTGGACGGGGTGGCCGCGGCGGCGCGCCGGCGGAGGTGGCCGGGGTTCGTGGCGGCGCGGCCCGGCTCGCGCACGAGAACGTGCTGCTGCGCATGAGTGCCCCCCAGGGGCAGGTGGCGCCCTTCGCGGAGGGGTTCTGGCCGACCGAGGGCTTCATCGACATCAAGAACCTGTACCTGAACGGCGAGGCCATCCAGGTGACGCATCAGCCCGCCGCCCACAGCGACGGCGACTCCCTCGTCTTCTTCCGTCGGTCGGACGTGATCGTGACCGGTGCCCTCGTGGACACGACACGCTTCCCAGTCATCGACGTGGAGGCGGGTGGCACCGTGCAGGGCGTCATCGACGCGCTCAACCGCCTGGTGCAGCTGGCGGTCCCCCCCACGCCCCTGGTGTGGCAGGAGGGCGGGACGCAGGTGGTGCCTGGCAAGGGGCACGTGCTCGAGCAGGCCGATCTCGTGGAGTATCGCGACATGGTGACCATCGTGCGGGACGTGGTGGCCGAACTGGTGCGCCAGGGCATGACGCTCGAGCAGGTGAAGGCGGCGGCCCCCGCAGGAGGCTACGCGACGCGCTACGGCTCGGACCCGGCGTGGACCACCGACATGTTCGTGGAGGCCGTTTTCCAGACCCTGCCTCGGGGAGACGCACGGGGAGACGCACGGGGAGGTGCGCGATGAGCGTGTGGACATCGCACCCGCAGCGTGCCTTGTGGCATGTCGCGGTGCTGGCCGTCCTCGTGGTGTCGGGTGCCTCGCTGGCCGCACAGGGTGGCGGCCGTGGCGCTGGACAGGGACAGGGGCAAGGCGCGGCGCAGGGCCGCGGCGGGCAGGCGCCTGCAACGCCGCAGGCCTCGGCGCCCTTCGAGCTCGATGGCTACTGGGTCGCCGTCATCAGTGAGGACTGGCGATTCCGCATGGTGACGCCCGCCAGGGGCGACTACCAGAGCATCCCCCTCACGCAGGCCGGCAAGGACCTCGCGGATCAGTGGGATCCTGCGGCCGACGCCCGTACCGACGCCTGCAAATCGTACGGTCCCCCAGGGCTGATGCGCGCCCCCACACGCCTGCGCATCGGCTGGGCCGATCCGGCCACGCTGCAGGTCGAGTCGGACTACGGCATGCAGACGCGCCGCCTCGCGTTCTCGCCCGGTGCACCCGGCGCACCCTCGCGGCAGGGGCATTCCGTGGCGATGTGGGAGACCAACCGGCCCGCGGGCGGCCGTGGCGGGCAGGCCCGCGCCGAGGGGCACCTCAAGACCGTCACCACGCGCATGCTCCCGGGGTACCTGCGCAAGAACGGCGTGCCGTACAGCGCCGATGCCGTGCTGACCGAGTTCTGGAACGTGTTCACGGCGCCGAGCGGGGCCCGCTGGCTGGTGATTACCAGCGTGGTGCACGACCCCGAATACCTGCAGATCGACTGGCTGACCAGCCTCAATTTCCGGCAGGAGCCCGACGGATCCAAGTGGGATCCGACGCCCTGCTCGACCGAGTGGTGAGGGCATCATGCGACATGTAACTGGGAACGGCGGAACGACCGCACGCAGCGTGTCCACGGCGCTGCGGGTACTCGGCGTCGTGGCGATGCTGCTCGGGACGGGGCTGCCGGCGGACGCGCAGGTGGACCTCTCGGGCACCTGGGCCAGCCGGAATCACGAAGACTGGATGGAGCGGTGGCCGGGGCCCGACGTGGGCGACTTCTCGGGCCTGCCGATCAATGACGACGCCAAGACGCGGGCGCTCAGCTACTCGCCCTCGCTCCTGTCGCTGCCCGAGCGGCAGTGCCTCTACTACGGACCCACGTACACGGTCATCGGTCCCTTCGGCCTGAAGCTCTGGTCCGAGTCGGACCCGGTGGACGGCCAGGTCGTGGCGTGGAAGATGAGCGGTGCGGTGGACAAGTCGCCGCGCACCATCTGGATGGACGGTCGCCCCCGGCCGTCGGACACCGCGAAGCACACCTTCGAGGGCTTCTCCACGGGGCGCTGGGACGGCGAGACGCTCATCGTCACCACGACCCACATGAAGGCGGGCCCGCTGCGTCGCAACGGCGTCCCCTCGAGCGATCAGGCCGTCATGACGGAGTACTTCAACCGTTACGGCAGCCTGCTGACCGTGCTGGCCATCATCGAGGACCCGGCCTACCTGGAGGAGCCGCACGTCGTCAGCCGCACCTGGGAGCTGGACCCGACGCTCAACATGAACGTCTACCCCGCCCCTTGCACGCCAGGGATCGAGGCGCCCGGCCTCGACGCCGGTGCCGTCCCCCACTACCTGCCGGGGCAGAACCCGTTCGTCAACGAGATGTCACGCTACGGGCTGCCCACCGAGGCCACCATGGGCGGCGCGCACACGCTCTATCCGGAGTTCCGGAAGGTGCTGCAGCCGCAGTACTCGCGCCCCGAGTCGTGTGGTCGCTACTGCTGCGGGTGGAACGGCGGCAACACGGGGGCGGCCGGGTTCGGGGATGCGTCGGGCCTGGTGTGCACGACGCGGGAGCCGCCGCGCCGGTAGCGCCGTTTGCGCTTCGGTGTAGCACTCCGGCCCGGTCCTCCGGCGCGACGACGTGCGAAAACGATGCTCCAGGGGGTTCGGTCACGCCCCTGGCGCATCGTTTTCCAGACTGCCG
>JABFRY010000416.1 GCA_013140955.1 Acidobacteriota bacterium | reverse complement strand
GGGCAGCAGGGCCGGAACGACGAGCGCCAGCAGCCCCCACCGCCGGTATGCGCCGAGGACCCGGTCCACGTGCCCGGCTCGTACGCGACGCCGCAGGAAGGCGTCGCCGCCGCGACCGGCCAGCCAGTAGAGCACCCAGCACCCGGCGACCGATCCCAGCGACGCCATGAGCGCGTAATACGGCATCCACGGCTTGTTCTGCACGACCATCAACACGACCAGCACGTCGTTGATCTGGGGCAACGACACGAAGGACGAGTCGAGGAAGGCAATGACGAAGAGCCCTGCGCCGCCGATGGACAGGGCGAAGGCGTACAGCCAGGTGATGAACGATCGCACTCGCCGCAGTCTCGATGAGGGAAGGGCCGGAGGGCCGGACGCCCGGCGGGAGGCGATTATAACGCGCCGGACGGGGGCATGCCCATCCGGCGCGATGGCTCAGTTGAACTTCACGCCGAAGGTGACGGTGTAGGTCCACCCGCCCAGGTCGATTCGGCTGCCGAGGAAGTCGGGGCCGAGTTCGGCGTCGGCGCTCGAGTAGCGCACTTCCCCACCGCCCACGAACGTGTCCGACGCGAACCGGATGCCGCCCAGGGCGATGGGCCCGGCCGCTGTGCCGCTCGCCACGAATGTGTCGCGGAAGATGGTGTTCCTGCCGCTCGAGAAGTCCACGAACTCGCCGGATTCGCTGTAGCGCCATCCGGTCACGCCGACACCCACGCCCACGTAGGGCTGCACGCCGCGTTCATGCCCGAACGGCACCACCCGCACCGAGAAGGCAACCGGGACGAGCCGAAGCCGCAGGTCCTGTTCGATCTCGGTCCCGTCGGCGTCGATGAAGTCGGCGTAGACGCTGGGAACCGTGCGACGAGAGAAGCCGATGCCGGCTCCCGCCTCGAAAAACCCCGCGAAGGGCACCAGCCATTCGACGCCCACATAGGGTCCGTTGAACTCCTCGATGTCGAACGCCAGCAGTTCCCGGTTCGCGTTCAGCACGTCGCCCTCGACACGGGCATCCTCACCGCGCACCGTGAAGCCGCCCACACCGAAGTTCAGCGTCTGCGCACCGGCCGCGCCGGGCAGCATCCCCGCGCCGACGGCCACGACCAGCCATACGAAGAGGTGTCGTCTCATGCATCCTCCGCAATGCCCCACCAGGGCGAATGGCCCGAGGGCTTGCAGGAGCGATGCCAAGCCGCACCCGTTGTGAATCGCAGGGTGGGCCACCTGCCGCAGGTGCGAATGTGAAGATCCCGGGGCGGGACGTCCGCTAGAGAGGGCGGTACGTGCGGATGACGTCGAGCATCTGCGCGTGGATGCGGCTATTGCTCGCCACGATCTCCCCGCGGTCTGATGCATAGGGACCACCCGCGAGACCGCTCAGCCGCCCGCCTGCCTCCTCGACAATCAGCGCACCCGCCGCCACGTCCCACGGCCGCAGTTGCTGCTCCCAGAACCCGTCGAACCGTCCGGCCGCCACGTAGCAGAGATCGAGGGCCGCCGATCCCAGCCGTCGCACCGCACGAGCCGACTGGAGGAAGCCCCCGAACAGGCGGAGCAGGTCGTCCCAGCCCGCTGGTGCGTCGTACGGAAAGCCGGTGACGAGCAGCGCGTCTTCGAGGACGGGCGTCGCCGACACCCGGAGCGCCTGGCCGTTGAGGAATGCGCCCTGTCCGCGCTCCGCGGTGAACAGCTCGCGCCGGCTCGGATCGTAGATGGCGCCCACCTGGGCCCGGCCATCGACCTCGAGGGCGAGCGACGCGCAGAAGATGGGCAGTCCATGCGCGAAGTTGGTGGTGCCATCGAGCGGATCGAAGACCCATCGGGCCGAAGCCGCGGACGTCCCGGCAGGTCCGGCGCCGAGTTCCTCGGCGAGGATGTCGTGATCCGGGTACCGCGCCCCGAGCACGTCGCGGCACATGCGTTCGCACGCGAGATCGATCTCGGTCACCAGATCGATGCGCCCCTTCTTCTGCACGCTGAAGCCCGACGCCCGGCCGGCCAGCTGCATCTCCCCTGCGCGCAGGACGATCTCGATAGCCGTGGCGAGGTAGGCGGCGTTCGACACGATGTGCGTGCTAGTGCCCGGCCGCGCCGTCGTGGGCGCGCTTGACCATCACGACCTCCATGCCGCCCTCGGGGGCGCGGCGCAGCGTCGTCTCGTCCATGAACGTGCGAATGAGGAAAATCCCGCGGCCGCTGGCCTTGAGCAGATTGTCGGCGGCAAGGGGATCGGGCAGGGCCCCGGGGTCGAAGCCCTCGCCCTGGTCGCGCACGCGAATCGACAGGCCGTGCGGGCGGCCGTCGAGGGGCGTGAACTCCACGAAGACCCGCTTCCGCTCGTCGTTGCCGTTTCCGTGCTTGATGGCGTTGATGACCGACTCGCGTACGGCCACGGTCACCCAGTGCAGGTCGTCCCCGTCGAGGCCGGAGAGCCGCCCAAGGCGCTCGCTGACCAGCTGTACGAAGTCCAGCATGTCGAACGCGCCGCAGAAGTCGAGACTGACGCTCGTTCCGCCCATGAAGCCCACGGGATTATACGACCTCCCCGCACACCACGACAGCCCGGACGTCGCTGGCCTGCTATAGTGCTGTGCGATGCGCTCAACGTTCGCGGTCACGGTCCACCCTGCGGCCCGCGTCCGGGGCCGGGTGCGGCCTCCAGGCGACAAGTCGATCTCTCACCGCTACGCGCTGCTGGCTGCCATCGCCGATGGCACGTCCCTCATCGAGGGATACTCGACCGGCGCCGACTGCGCGTCCACGCTGGCCTGCCTGCGCGCGCTGGGCGTGCGCGTGGAGGAGACCGGGCGCGACGCGGCGGCCGGCCTGTCCCTCGCCATCGAGGGACGAGGGCTGGGCGGTCTCGAGGTGCCTCGCGCGACGCTCGATGCCGGCAACTCGGGCAGTACCATGCGCATGCTCGCGGGCGTGCTGGCGGCACACCCCTTCGCAACTCCCATCACCGGTGACGACTCGCTCCGGCGGCGGCCGATGCGCCGGATCATCGTGCCGCTCGAGCGGATGGGTGCGCAGATCGACTCGGTCGATGGGCTGCCGCCACTCGTCGTGCGCGGCGCCGATCCGCTCAGTCCCATCGTCTTCGCGCCGGAGCACGCCAGCGCCCAGGTGAAGAGCGCCGTGCTCTTCGCCGGCCTCCATGCACCGGGCGTCACCTCCGTCGTCGAGCCGCTCAAGACGCGCGACCACTCGGAACGCGCGCTTCGGGCCTTTGGCGCGACCGTCGACGAGGACGGGACCACCGTGTCCATCGCGGGACGCCAGCGGCTGTCCGGCGCCAGGCTCACGGTGCCCGGCGACATTTCCTCCGCCGCGTTCTGGCTGGTCGCCGCCGCCGCGCTCCCCGGCTCGGAAGTCGTCGTCGAGCAGACCGGCCTCAACCCCACCCGCACGGGGATCATCGATGTCCTCAGGCGGATGGGCGCGCACCTCGATGTGGAGCCGGACGTCCAGGCGCCGGGTGAACCGCTTGGACGCATCGTGGCCCGCCACGGCGCGCCCCGGCCGGCCGTCATCGCACCGGAGGAGGTGCCCGGCGTCATCGACGAGTTGCCCGTCCTCGCCGCCCTGGCCACGCTCGGCGGGGATCTGCAGGTGAGCGGTGCGGCGGAACTTCGCGTGAAGGAAAGCGACCGGATCACGGCCCTCGCCGCGGGCCTCCGCGCCATGGGCGGGCGCATCGAGGAGCGCCCGGACGGCTTTCACGTGCTGGGCGACCGGCCCCTGCACGGGGGCAACGTGGACGCGCGCCACGATCACCGTCTCGCCATGGCCTTCGCCATCGCGGCCCTCGGCGCCACGGGCCCGACCACGATTCACGACGCCGGCGCCGCTGCGGTTTCGTACCCGGAGTTCTTCTCCGTGCTCGAATCGCTCTGCGCGTGAGGACGGACAAGCTCTATCTGGTCGGCTTCATGGGCGCGGGCAAGACCAGTGTCGGACGCGCCCTCAGTCGTCGCATCGGCTGGCGGCTGGAGGACGTCGATGAGCGCATCGAGCACCGCGAGCGACGGACCGTGGCCGACATCTTCGCCTCGCACGGCGAGGCCTACTTCCGTCAGGTGGAACGCGCCGTGCTCCGCGATCTCCTGCCTGCCCGCGAGGTGATCGTGGCCACCGGTGGCGGAACGTTCGCCGAGCCGGACAACCGCGCCCTCATGCTTTCCGACGGCGCCGTGGCCTGGCTCGACCTCCCGTTCGAACGCCTGGTGGCGAGAATTCCGCCGGACGGCCGTCGTCCGCTCGCCGCGGATCGCCAGAGCATGGAGCAGCTGTATCACCGCCGCCTGCTGTCCTACTGCGAGGCGCACGCGCGCATCGACGCTTCCCGGCCGCTCGAAGAAGTGGTCGAGCGTCTCCTCGCCTGGATCGGATTCTGATGCGGTACCTGGTGCTCAGTGACATCCACGCGAACCTGGAGGCACTCGACGCCGTCCTCGAGGCCGCCGCGCCGTGGGACCACGCACTCGTGCTGGGCGACCTGGTCGGCTATGGCGCCGATCCCAACGCCGTCGTGGAGCGCGTGCGGGCCCTCCCCTCCTCGACGGTGATCCGCGGAAACCACGACAAGGTCGCTGCGGGCATCGCCGACGTCCGCGCGTTCAATCACCTGGCACGCCAGGCCATCGCGTGGACGAGCAGCCAGCTCACGGCTGACAACCTGCGGTGGCTCTCAGACCTCGCCACGGGTCCGCTCGACGTAGGACCCCTCATCGAGATCTGCCATGGCACCCCCTTCGACGAGGACGTCTACGTCTTCGACGAATACGACGCCACGCGGGCGCTGCGCAGCGCCCGCCGCGCCGTCTGCCTGTTCGGACACACGCACGTGCCGGCGGTCTTCCGCTTCGATCCGCAGCGGCACGCGGTCGACGTCGCCGCCGCACGCCCGGGCGCACTGACGCTCGACGGGGAATCCCGTTACCTGGTGAACGTGGGCTCGGTCGGCCAGCCGCGGGACGCCGACCCGCGCGCGGCGTTCGGCATCGTGGACTCGTCGGCCCTGACCGTCACCTTCGTCCGCGCCGCCTACGACATCCCGACGGCACAGGCGAAGATCCTCCAGGCCGGACTGCCCGAGATGCTGGCGCAGCGACTCGGCCTGGGACGGTAGCGATCGTCAGGCGGGCGGGCCCCCGCCCTTCTGCTGCAGGCGGCGGAGCTGGACGGCATAGGCATCGGCGGCGGCGCGCGAGCCCAGAATCCACCCGATCACGATGCCGATGAGCAGGATGCTCGGAATGTAGAGGAAGTGCGCCGCTGTCACGTGCGACGGCCCTTCGCCAGGTCGGACTCCAGCCGCTCCACCTCCTGCTGCACGCCGCGCAGACGCCTCGCAATGGACACGAGGTAGGCGAACACGGCCACCCACACGAAGGCGTAGGCGGCGACGAGCAGCGGTGCGGCCGGGAGCTGGTCCTGCGGCGGCAGCTCCGAGATGGGCACGAACTCGTCCTGCGCGGCGGGCTGATCCTGCGCGACCGACCCGGCGGGAACGGCCGCCACCAGGGCGAGCGCCAGGCACCACATCGCTATCACACGTCTCGGGAGCGTCATCGAAGTCATTCGTCCAGCGCGAGATGAAGGGCATCGAGCCTCGCGTGCGCCTCGCCGAGCCGCACACGGAGCCGCAGGAGCAGTACGAGCAGCAGGAGGAACGTGGCGAAGCAGAACCACAGCGGCCCCCCCATCGAGGTCGGCAACGTGGGCACCACGCTGGTCGTGGGGTGGATGGTCCGCCAGTAGTTCACCGAGATGTACACGAACGGCACGTTCGCCATGCCGAAGAGGGCGAGCCCCGCGGCCAGCTTCTCCGACCCCGGTCCGCCGTACTTGCGGACCAGCAGGTACGCCACGGCGACCATCCAGCCCATGAGACTCGAGGTCAACCGCACGTCCCACTGCCACCACACGCCCCAGGCCTTGCGCGCCCAGAGCGGACCGGTGACGAGCGCGATGATGCCGAACAGCACGGTGAGCTCCGCGGCGGCCCATCCGAGCCGGTCCTGTGCGGGGTCGCCCCGGAAGAGGAAGCGCGCGCTCGCCACCCCGCAGATCACGGCCGAGACCAGGAACATGACGGCCGCCGGCATGTGGAAGTAGAAGATCTTCTGCACCAGCCCCATGGTGGACTCGTAGGGCGCACCCGCGATCACCACGGGTGACGCCACGAACATCACGCCACAGAGGGCGGCGGCTGGGAGGAACCACTTGGGCATCTTCTCCTCGGTGCCCCGGAGACCGGGGCATCAATCCGTCATCAGCGGCTCGAACGTCCACAGCGCCAGCGTGACGAAGACGACATCGAAGGTCACGAGCAGCGCCAGCCAGAAGCGCAGGAGCGCC
Source organism: Acidobacteriota bacterium (assembly GCA_013140955.1). Lineage (GTDB taxonomy): Bacteria > Acidobacteriota > Vicinamibacteria > Vicinamibacterales > UBA2999 > JABFRY01. The sequence continues at coordinate 2,476 of JABFRY010000416.1, read as the reverse complement.
ACGTCGAGTTCGGGCTCCAGCAGGAGCGCCGTCCCACGAACCCCGGCAATGATGACCGGAACGGTGATCGGATACAACAGGACCGGAAGCAGCACGTCGCGTGTACGGGCACGCACCAGCATCGCGGCGAACAGGGTTCCCACGGCAGCAAATCCAAGGGTGCCGGTCGCGAGGATGCCTGTCAGCCAGAACGGGTGCCCGAGCAGTGGCGCCTGGAAGAGCAGGGCCACCAGCGGCACGAGGACGAACTCGGCCGCGAGCAGCAGCGCCATCATCCCCAGAAGCTTCCCAGCGTAGATGGCTGGGCGATCGACGGGTGCCAGCAGAAGCGCGCGAAGCGTCTCGGCCTGCCGCTCGCGCTCGAAGGTCCGCCCGAGCGCGAGCGTCCCGGCGAATGCGATCGCCACCCAGAGCACCGCAGGGGCCGCCTCGTCGGGCGCTCTCCCCTCCCGCACCAGGGCGAAGGCGAAGATCAGGACGCATGAGACGGCGAAGAAGAGCGTGGTGTAGGCGATCTCGCGGCTTCGCACCTCCACCGTGAGGTCCTTCCGCACCACCAGCCACACGCCTCGCAGGAACATGTCAGGAGACCGGCCGCGCCATGAGCTGCCGATAGGTGGCGCGCAGCGCCGACGGCTGGACGACCGTATCGACGAGCCGACCGTCCTTCAGGAACACCGCCGCGTCGAGGAGCCCGTCGGCGACGTCGAGATCGTGCGTGGCGAGCAGGACGGCCGTACCCGCCTCGCGCAGCCCCTCCAGTCTCGACACGAGCCGTCCCGTCGAGGCATCGTCGAGCCCCGTGAAGGGTTCATCCAGGAGGACCAGCCGTGGCCGGTGGATGAGCGCCCGCTCCAGCGCCACGCGTTGCCGCATGCCCCGCGAGAAGCTGCCGACCGGGTCGTGCGCACGCGCATCGAGCCCGGCGTGCTCGAGCGCCTCGAGGGCCGCGCGGTGCGGATGGGCCACGCCGTGCAGGCCGGCGAAGAAGGTGAGGTTCTCGAGGGCACTGAGCTCCGGATAGAGGAACAGGTCGTGTCCGAGCACGCCGATCGCCGCGCGGAGGGCCGCGCCATGCTGCCCGGCTGCGTGGCCCGCGTCGACCACGAGCCGTCCGTACCGGATGAGACCTGACGTGGGCCGGATGAGCGTGGCCAGCAGGCCGATCATCGTCGACTTGCCCGCGCCGTTCGGCCCGAGGAGACCGACGATGCTGCCGGCCGCGACGTTGAAGGTGATGCGGGACACGGCCCGCCGCCGGCCGAAATGTCTGGAGAGCTCCTCGACGCCCAGCTCGTCGAAATCGGCTCTCACGCGGCGACGCCCTCGCCGCCTCCCTGCGGCCCCGAGGGCGCGGCCTCGTCGAGCTCGCCGTAGATGTGCTCCAGTTCCGTCAGCAGGCGCCGCCGACGTGCGCCCTGCGCCTCGGTCTCGGTGCCGCTGCGGTGGCGGGCTTCGAGCGGCGCCAGCTGGGAGAGCAGCGTGTCCCGACGCCGCACCAGCGCGGCCCGATCGCGGACCTCCACGACCGGTCGACGGGTCACCGACAGCCACACGCCGAAGGCCAGGGCCGCGGCGGCGAGCACGAGTGCCACGTTGCGGGGTGTCTGGCTGTGCACCGGCAGGTTGCCGAGTTCGAGCACGAGGGCACCACCCGCCGGCAAGGCTGGTCCGGAGGCCATCAGGTAGGCGGTACCATCGTCGGCCCGCACCTGCGAACTCTCGGTGAGCTGGGCGGACTGGAGGGTGAGGGCACCGACCTGCTCGACCGCGACGGTCACGTTCTGGAACGGCACCGGAAACGGCTGCTCCATCACGACGGTCGCCGAGTCGTAGGGCATCTCGAAGCCCAGCTGCACCGAGGTGGCGCCCGGAGGAAACGGCCCGGTGACCGTCAGACGATCGCCCCGGATGGTGGCCAGGGGCGACGAGCCCTGCAGCGTGGCCGCACCGGATGCGCCCGTGGGCAGGTCCAGCAGGAACGGGCCGCCGATGTCCACGCGCGAGGAGGCACCGTTGACGATCTCCAGCAGATAGAAGACGCGGAGCGCGTCCTCCTGAAACTCCATGATGATCCGCGAATTGCCCCCGAGGACGACCGCGCCTGGGACGGCAGGCTCGGACGCGAGTCGTGCCTCCTCCGCAGCCCGCTCGGCGGCGGCCTCCGCGATTCCCGAAATGAGAATCACGCGGAGCCCGCCCGATGCCGGAACCAGAAAGGGTTCGGACACGAGACGCTCGCCGTCGACCTCCACCTCCGCCCGCCCCTCGGCTCCTGGCGGCAGTCCGGGAAACTCGGCGCGCCCGGCGCCATCGGTCTCTGCGGTCGCGGGCGCGGCCCCAGCCACCGTGACCTGCACCGACACGCCGGGCACATCGTTGCCTACCGCCTCTCGCATGACCCGCACCGTGACCGTGCCCGTCGGCAGCTCCGGGGCCGGCAGGGCACGTCCCGCCATCAGCGACGGATCGGGCA
>JABFRY010000035.1 GCA_013140955.1 Acidobacteriota bacterium | reverse complement strand
GGTGATCCTGAACCAGATCAAGAACCTCCCGGTCCACAGGTCGATGCGCGAGATCTCCGAGCTGATCTACGAGACATGCAAGACCTACCTGCTGACCCAGGGCCGTTTCCTGGCGATTCTCGAGATCTTCATCGCCGTGATCATCGTGCTCTACTTCGGTGTGCTGTCGGGCCTCGAGCCGCTGCGGGTGATCGTCATCCTGCTCTTCAGCGTCGTCGGCATCCTCGGCAGCTACGGGGTCGCGTGGTTCGGCATCAGGGTCAACACCTACGCCAACTCGCGCACGGCCTTTGCCAGCCTCGAGGGTCGCCCCTACCCGGTCTACGCCATTCCCCTTCGCGCGGGCATGAGCATCGGGATGCTCCTCATCAGCGTCGAGCTGCTGATCATGCTCATCATCCTGCTGTTCATCCCCGGCGACTACGCGGGGCCCTGCTTCATCGGGTTCGCCATCGGTGAGTCGCTCGGCGCGTCGGCACTCCGCATCGCGGGAGGGATCTTCACGAAGATTGCCGACATCGGGTCCGACCTCATGAAGATCGTCTTCAAGATCAAGGAGGACGATGCGAGAAACCCCGGCGTCATCGCGGACTGCACGGGGGACAACGCGGGCGACTCGGTCGGGCCGAGCGCCGACGGGTTCGAGACCTACGGCGTGACGGGTGTCGCCCTGATCATCTTCATCATGCTGGCCGTCCCGGAGGCCGCCACGCAGATCCGCCTGCTCGTCTGGATCTTCGTGATGCGCGTGATGATGGTCATCGCCAGCGGCGCCTCGTACCTGATCAACGAGGCCATCGCCAAGGGCCGTTACGCGTCGGCGAAGAAGATGAACTTCGAGGCGCCCCTCACGATGCTGGTCTGGCTCACCTCGATCGTCTCCGTCGTGGCGACCTACCTCGTCTCGAGCCTGCTCATCGCCGACCTCGGGGATGGCACGCTGTGGTGGAAGCTGGCCACGATCATCACCTGCGGCACGCTGGCGGGCGCCATCATCCCCGAGCTGGTCAAGATCTTCACCTCCGTGGAGTCGAGCCACGTGAAGGAAGTGGTGACGTCCTCACGGGAGGGTGGGGCCTCGCTCAACATCCTGTCGGGGCTGGTGGCCGGCAACTTCAGCGCCTTCTGGCTCGGCCTCTCGATCGTCGCGCTCATGTCGATAGCCTATCTGGTCAGCGCGTCGAGCACGGCCATGTCCGACCTGATGCTGGCTCCGGCCGTGTTCGCTTTCGGCCTCGTTGCCTTCGGGTTCCTGGGCATGGGGCCGGTCACCATTGCCGTCGACTCGTACGGCCCGGTGACCGACAACGCGCAGTCCGTCTTCGAGCTCTCCGTAATCGAGAGCCTGCCCGGCATCAAGGAAGAGCTGAAGCGGGATTTCGGCCTGGACGTGGAGTTCGACCAGGCGAAGGAACTCCTCGAAGAGAACGACGGTGCTGGCAACACGTTCAAGGCCACGGCCAAGCCGGTCCTCATCGGCACGGCGGTCGTGGGCGCCACGACGATGATCTTCTCGACGATCGTAGCGCTCACCCAGGGGCTGACCGTCAACACCGACAAGCTGTCCCTGCTGCATGCCCCGTTCCTGCTGGGCCTCGTCACGGGTGGCGCCGTTATCTACTGGTTCACGGGCGCCTCGATTCAGGCGGTGACCACGGGAGCGTACCGGGCGGTGGAGTTTATCAAGGCCAATATCAAGCTCGATGGCGTGGAGAAGGCCTCGGTCGAGGACAGCAAGAAGGTCGTGGAGATCTGCACGCAGTACGCCCAGAAGGGGATGTTCAACATCTTCCTGACGGTGTTCTTCGCGACGCTGGCCTTCGCCTTCATCGAGCCCTATTTCTTCATCGGCTACCTCGTCTCCATCGCGATTTTCGGCCTGTATCAGGCGGTGTTCATGGCCAACGCGGGCGGCGCGTGGGACAACGCCAAGAAAATCGTGGAAACCGAGCTGAAGATGAAGAACACGCCCCTCCACGATGCCACGGTGGTGGGCGACACAGTCGGCGATCCCTACAAGGACACGTCGTCGGTCGCGCTCAATCCCGTCATCAAGTTCACGACGCTCTTCGGCCTGCTGGCCGTGGAGCTCGCCGTGGAGCTCAACACCGACATGGGGACCGGCGTGAGCCAGTCGCTGGCGGCCGTCTTCTTGGCCGTGGCGCTGGTGTTCGTCTACCGATCGTTCTACGGCATGCGGATTGGCACGGCGGACTGACCCGGCCGGTTTTGTTTACACAACTGAAGGGCAGAGCTTCCTGGGGCGACAGTTGTCGCCCCGGGCGGCAACTTTCCCGGAGATGCGCGGCAAGCCCTCTTTTCCTGTTGCGCCCTTGAGTTTCCGGGGTCTAGAATGCCCGGACTTTTTGATCAGTTTGCGGTCTCAACGGAGCACTTTCGCGGGCGCGGTGTCTAAGCAGACAACCCGGGCCGGTAGAGTTGCCGGCGCAGGCCGGCAGCAGACGCGAGCGGACAGCACGGGCGGAAGAGGTCCGACAGGCTCCAAGCCGTTGACACATCGGAACGCCACGCTATAATCGGCCGTTCCGCCGGCAGTTCGGGACGACTGTAGGGAGGGTTTTGACCGGTGCCACGTACTCACATGTTCGGCGATATCGTCGATCCGTCTGTGAAGGTCGGAAGCCAGCAGTGGTATACGATTCCACTGTCGATCATCGTCCATACGGCGGTGATCCTGGCGCTCATCATCATTCCACTGATGGCGGCTGACGTGCTTCCCACGCCACCGTCGATGATGGCCTTCGTGGCGGCGCCGCCTCCGCCGCCTCCGCCCCCTCCAC
>JABFRY010000089.1 GCA_013140955.1 Acidobacteriota bacterium | reverse complement strand
CCTCGGCACCGATCCCGGGGCCGCTGCGGCCCCGGGCGCACCGGCCCCGGGATCGGTGCCGAGGCGCTTCTCGATCTCGCCCAGTTCGGCCTCCGCGATGGCGACTTCCAGTTCGTCCAGTTGCTCGTGGAGCAGTCCCACACGCTGCCGGTAGGTAATCTTGAAGGCATCGAGGTCCGAGCGCACGCGCGCGACCTCTGCGTGCCGTGCGCTGAGCAGGGCGTCCAGTTCGGCGACGCGCGCCCCCAGGCCGTCGATGTCGAGGCCGTCGGGGCGGGGCTGCGGGACGAGCACGGTCACGTGAAAATGATAGCCAATGCGGCGCGGCTCCACCAAGACGGGGAGTGTTCCGCCGCGTGTCGTCCCCTGACGGATGCAGACCGAAGAGCCGTGGCCAGCGTCAGGCCGGACTGCGGGACCACCGGTCTATGATTTCGCGATGAGACACCGCACCGACGTAGCGGGGCCGGTCCTGCGGGCATTGCTGGGCCTCGTGGTGCTCCCGCTGCTGTCAGCGTGTCTGCCCGCGCCCCCGGCCGGGCCCGCGCCCCTGGGCACGTTCTCCGTGGCGGAGGCCACCATCGCGGAGATGCAGACGGCCATGGCCCAGGGACGTGTGACGTCCCGCGAGCTCGTGGCGCAGTACCTGGACCGGATCGCGCGCTACGAGGGCACGCTCAACGCGGCGATGACAGTCAACCCTCGGGCGCTCGACGAGGCGCGTCGTCTCGACGAGGAGCGTCGGGCCGGCCGCGTGCGCGGTCCGCTGCACGGCATCCCCATCGCGCTCAAGGACAACATCCACACCACCGACATGCCCACGACGGGCGGCGCGCTGGCGTTCGACGGGTTCCGCCCGCCCTACGACGCGACGCTCGTGACGCACCTGCGCGCGGCCGGCGCGGTCGTCCTGGCCAAGACGGTGCACACGGAGCTGGCCAACTGGGTGGCCAGCGGCATGCCGGGCAACTACAGTGCGCTCGGCGGCTACGGGCTCAATCCCTACGATCCGCGTCCGGATCCGCGGGATGGCTGGAGCGATGGTCGCCCTGCACTGAGCGTTGGCGGCTCGAGTTCGGGCATCGGTACCGCGGCGAGCCTCTGGGCGGCGAGCGTCGGCACGGAGACGTCCGGGTCCATCCTCACGCCCTCGAACGCGACGATGCTGGTCGGCATCAAACCCACCGTGGGCCGTATCAGCCGCTACGGCATCATGCCCATCACGGCCGACCAGGACACCGCTGGACCCATGGCGCGGACGGTCGCCGATGCGGCGGCGCTGCTCGGCGTGCTCGAGGGACCGTCTCCGGACCCACGGGACCCGGTGACGGCCGCGTGCCCACGGCCTCCCGGTGGCGACTACACAACCCTTCTCCGCGAGGACGGCCTGCGAGGCGCGCGCATTGGCGTGCCTCGTGCCCACTTCTACGAGCCGCTGGTCGTGCCCGGGGAGTCCGCCCCGCGCGGTGGGCTCACCGAGGCGCAGGCCGCCCTCATGGCCGCCGCCATCGACGTGCTCAGGCGCCAGGGCGCCGAGATCGTCGATCCTGCAGATGTCCCGAGCGTCGTCGCGCCCCGACGGGACGACAACATCCTGGCGTGGGACATCTGTGCGGGACTCGAGAACCGGAAAGGTGCCGATGCCGGCTGTTCGGTCGTCCTCAAGTACGGGATGAAGCGCGACTTCACGGCCTACCTGCAGACCCTCGGCGCCGCGGCCCCCGTCACCTCGCTGGCCGCGCTCCGGGCGTTCAACCTCGCAAACCGCGCGCGCAACGCGATCCGCTACGGCCAGGCGCAGCTCGACATCTCCGACGAGATGGACGTGGAGAGGGACCGCGAGCGCTACGAGGCGGACCGGGCGCGCGACCTCCGACTCGCTGGCACGCAGGGCATCGATGCGGCCATCGCCGAGCACCGGCTCGACGCTCTGCTCTTTCCCGGCAGCAGCGGCGCCGGGCTTGCCGCGCGGCCGGGCTATCCGTCGGTCATCGTGCCGTTCGGCACGGTGCCGAATGCGCCGCGTCCGCCGCTTCCCGCCGACTTCGCGGCGAGACCTGCGCCCCTCGGCGTGACCTTCACGAGCACCGCGTGCAGCGAGCCACGGCTCATCGAACTGGCCTACGCCTTCGAGCAGGCGACGAAACGGCGCGTGGCGCCGGAGCTGTTTCCATGACGCTCGAGCCCCTGCGATCCGCCCCACCCGCGGTGCTCCTGCACCTGGCGACCGTCGTGCCCGCGTTCATCGTGGGCACCTGGCTCCTGTTCGTCAGCCGCAAGGGGTCGCGCTGGCATCGCCTGCTTGGGCGGCTGTACCTGTCGTTGATGGCGACGACGGCCCTGGCGGCCATCTTCATCCGCGCGTTCAGCGCGTGGAGCGTCGGCGTGGGCCCCTTCCGCTTCGGGCTCCTGCACTTGTTCGTGCTGCTCACCGCGTGGAGCGTGTTCACTACGCTGCGCGCGGTCCGCAGGGGCGATATCGCCGCGCACCGGGGTTCCATGATCGGCCTCTACGTCGGGGGGCTCGGCATCGCCGGTCTGCTCGCCTTCCTGCCAGGCCGCATCATGTACCGGATGTTCTTCGGGTAGCACCCATGCGCGTCCCCGCCGTGTGTCGCACGTGAGGCCAGGTCTCCGCTTTGTGCACGTGGCCCTGCTGGTCGCCGTGAGTGCGGCTCTCGCGGCCGCGACGTGGACGCTGTGGGTGGAGCCTTCGAGCCTGAGGAGTAGGGAGTACCCCCTCGAGATGAGGGGCTGGCCGGCCGCTTGCCACGGGCTCCGCGTCGCCGTGCTCGCCGACGTGCACGTGGGGTCGCCCTTCAACGGCCCCGGGAACCTCCAGCGTGTGGTGGAGCTGACGCGTCGAGCCCAACCCGACCTGGTCCTGCTGGCGGGCGACTACGTCGTCGACGGCGTGCTGGGTGGCACGTTCCACGCTCCCGAGGCGTGGGCGCCGGTCCTCGAGGGCCTGAGGGCCCCCGCGGGCGTATTCGGCGTCCTTGGCAATCACGACTGGTGGCTCGATCCCGGACGCGTGCGGCGGGCGCTCGAGTCGGCATCCGTCCGCGTCCTGGAAGACCAGGCGGTGCACGTGGCGCTGGGAGACTGCCGCTTCTGGCTTGCAGGCGTGAGCGACTACCGGGAGGGCCGGCACGACGTCGCGGCAGCGTTGGCCCTGGTGCCCGCAGACGCTCCGGTGGTTGTGTTCACCCACAACCCCGACCTCTTCCCGGAGGTGCCCGCTCGCGTCATCCTGACCGTGGCGGGCCACACGCACGGGGGGCAGGTACGCCTGCCGCTCATCGGACGTCCCGTGGTGCCGTCCCGCTACGGGCAGCGCTTCGCGGCTGGTCACGTCGTGGAAGACGGCCACCACCTGTTCGTGAGCACGGGCGTTGGCACCAGTATCCTTCCGATCAGGTTCCGGGTTCCGCCGGAAGTGTCGGTTCTCACCCTCTGTGGCCCTGGCTCTTGCGGACGCGCGGGCGTGGTGCCACGATGAGCGCCGATGCCGGGTGGTCGGCGCACCCGGGCGCCCTGGCGTGAGCGGGCGAGGAGAAGGCATGGTGGCGTACGCGCTCGAGCCGCGGCTCGCGGCGGAGGAGTTCGTGGACGTGTTGCGGCGGTCCACGCTGGCCGCGCGCCGCCCGGTGGATCGTCCCGAGACGATTGCCGGCATGCTCGCGCACGCCGACCTCATCGTGACGGCTCGGGCGGCGACCGGCCTCCTGGTGGGCGTGTCCCGCGCGATCACCGACTTCAGCTACTGCACCTACCTGTCGGACCTGGCGGTGGATGTGGCATTCCAGCAGCAGGGGATCGGGCGCGCGCTCATTGCCGAGACGCACCGCGCCGCCGGCCTCGACACGACGTTGATCCTGCTGGCGGCGCCACAGGCCGAGACCTACTATCCCCACATCGGGATGCAGCGCCACGACTCCTGCTGGCGCATCGAGCGGCAGGTGGCGCGGGACTGACCCCGATCGGTCAGCCGGGACACACGGTGGCAGGCGGCATGGTCACGATTCGGGACGCAGGCGTCGGGGACGCCGCGACGCTGGCGGCGCTCGCGGCACGGCTCTTCGACGAGACGTTCGGTGCATCCAACGCACCGGACGACATGGCGGCGTACCTGGCCGAGGCATTCGGCGAGGCGCAGCAGCGGCGCGAGCTCGAAGCCGCGCACGTCCACACGCTGCTCGTGCTCGCGGCCGGCGAGCCCATCGGCTACGCACAGGTGCGGCACGCGGAGGTGCCCACGTGCGTCGCGGCCCCCTCCCCCCTGGAGTTGTGGCGCTTCTACCTGGATGCCCGGTGGCATGGGCGCGGCGTGGCGCAGGCCCTGATGCGGACCGTGGAACAGGTGGTGCGCGCGCAGGGTGGGGCGGCGATCTGGCTCGGCGTCTGGGAGCACAATCAGCGGGCCCTCGCGTTCTATCGCCGGCTGGGTTTCACGGACGTCGGCGCGCACGGGTTCCAGCTCGGTCGCGACCTGCAGACCGACCGGATCATGTCGCGCACGCTCGACGGGGCCGTGCCGGAGCCTGGGCAGAGGGGGACATGACGGATGCGGAAGCCATCGAGACAGGATCCTGTGGTTGCCGACACGGCGCAGTTGCTGGCCTGGGCGGAGCAGTGCGTGCGTGAGCCTGGTGCGCCAGTCTACGAGTTCGCGCTGGCGCTGGCACGGGCGCGAGGGGTTTCGGTGGGCCGCGTCCTCTTCGGGGACGCGAAGCACGACAACGATGTCCGGCTCCTCCTCAAGCAGGCGGAATTCCGGGCGCTGTACTGAGCGTGCCCGTGTCCGACGACCCGCTGGCGCCGTACATTCCGCGTCCTGATGCGCGGGAGCGCTTCTCCCTGGTGGTGCGGGCACCGGCGCACGTCGTCTATGGGGTGGCCACCACGTTCGACATGCAGTCGGTGCCGCTCGTGCGGGGGATCATCCGCGTGCGCGAGCGGCTGCTCGGCGGACGGGCCAGACCCCGGGTGTCCACCGCGTTTCTGGACGAACTCCGCTCGCTCGGCTGGGCGTGCCTGCTCGAGCGGCCAGGACACATCGTCATCGGCGGTGCCAGCTGCCAGCCCTGGCTGGCCGATGTGGTCTTCGTCCCCGTGCCCGGGGCGTTCCAGACGTATGCGGAGCCGGGCCGCGTGAAGATTGCCTGGACGCTCGAGACCATCGCCGATGGACCCGAGCGAACCGTGCTCGCCACCGAGACCCGGGTGGTGGCCACCGACCCCGCCGCCCGCGCCCGCTTCCTGCGCTATTGGCGATGGGCACGCTTCGGCATCGTCCCCATCCGCTGGCTCCTGCTTCCGGCCATCCGGGCGGCGGCAGAGCGCGCCTGGCAGGCGGGTTCAGACAGCGCTTCCGGCGGGGCGTCGAGCGCGCCGGGGTGATATGGTCAACGAGGTGGCCGTGCTGACGATGACGGACCGGCAGGGGGTGGTGCGCCGTGGGCAGTGGCTCACGTGGGCCACCATCGCCTACAACAGCCTGGAAGCCGTCCTGGCGATTGCGTCCGGCCTGATCGCCGGCTCGGTGGCCCTGGTCGGCTTCGGGTTCGACAGCATCATCGAAGTGGGCAGCAGCGTGGCCGGCCTGTGGCGGCTCCATGCCGACGCCTCGCACGAGCACCGCGAGCGCGCGGAACGCCGGGCGCTGCGGGTGATTGGCGTGTGCTTCCTGCTGCTCGCCGCCTACGTGCTGGTCGATGCCTCCCGTGCCCTCCTGCTCGGCGAGCAGCCCGACGAGTCGATCCTCGGCATCGTGATCGCGGCCGGCTCGCTCCTGGTGATGCCCCTCCTGGCTCGCGCGAAGCGCGGGGTGGCCGCCCGCCTCAGCAGCCGTGCCCTGACGGCCGAGGCGAAGCAGACGGAGCTCTGCATGTACCTGTCCGCCATCCTGCTCGGCGGTCTGATCCTCAACGCCGCGCTCGGCTGGTGGTGGGCCGATCCGGTGGCGGCCCTGGTGATGGTGCCACTCATCGGCTACGAGGGTGTCGAGGCCGTCCGCGGACGCACGGTGTGCGCCGACGGGTGTCGGTGATCGCAGGCTCACCGGGGCCTGTGCGTCCCGTTCGCCGGGTGCTCCCATGACTCCGGACCGCTTCGAGACTGGCCGGCTGCACCTCTTCGGAGGGCTTCGCCGCCAGCACACGTTCGCCGGCGCCGACACGGGTATCGCGCGGCAGTGGCAGGAGTTCCTGACCGGACACGACGTGCCGGGCCGCGTCGGGCAGGCGTATTTCGGCGTCCTGTGCGGCAGCAGCCCCGACGGGATCGAGTACATGTGCGCGGTGGAGGTGGCGTCGCTCACCGACCTGCCCGATGGCCTGGGGCGGATGCGCGTGCCGCCCCAGCACTACGCGGTGTTCCTGCATCCGCACGAGGCGCCGCTGCGAGGCACGTGGGAAGCCGTGCTGGCATGGCTGGCCCGGGGATCGTGGCAGTCCGCGCACCGGCCCGACTTCGAGCGCTACCCGTCGGCCGACGGCCTGCGACCCGCCGCAGCGGGTATCGAGGTCTGGGTGAGCGTACAGCCCCGCGAGGCGTTGTGACGCCCGGTGCGCTCGAGGCTCGGCTCACGCGTACGCTCGCGTCGTACGACGCGCGGGACGACACGGGTGACATCTCGTTCGCCCTCGCGTCGCCGGGTCGCGGCTGGATGTGGTCCTGGAGCACGCCCGCGTCCCGCCGGCCGTACTTCATCGCCAGCGCGACGAAGCTCTACGTGTCGGCGGTGGTGATGCAGTTGCGCGCGGAGGCGCGGCTGGACCTCGATGCACCCGCCGCGGCTTACCTCGGTGCGGACGTGATGCGCGGTCTCCATGTCCGGCGCGGCGTGGACGCCGGTGGTCGTATCACGGTGCGGCAGCTCCTGGCGCACACGTCCGGCCTTGCGGACTACTTCGAGCAGCGCCGGCGGGACGGCTCGAGCCAGATGCGCCGCATCCTCGAGCACGACGAGGCCTGGACCTTCGACGATGTCCTGCGGATCACGAGGGAGGCACTCACCCCGCGCGGCGCCCCGGGCCGGCCGGGCAAGGCGTTCTACTCGGACACCAACTACCAGCTGCTCGGCGCGATCATCGAGACCGTGACCGGCACGACCTGGGAGCAGGCCCTGACCGACCGCGTGCTGGCACCGCTCGGCCTGCGGGAGACGTGGCCATTCACCACCGCCACGGTGAACCTGTACGAGTCGGTGGCGACGATGCGGCACGGGGCCCGTCCCGTGCACATCCCGCTGGCCATGGCGTCGGTACGCGCCGATGGCGGCCTGGTGTCCACCGCATCCGACGGCGTCGTGTTCCTGCAGGCCTTCATGAGCGGACGACTCTTCCCGGGCGTGTACCTCGACGAGATGCAGGCGCAGTGGAACCGGATATTCTTTCCCCTGCAGTACGGTGTCGGCCTGATGCGCTTTGCCCTTCCGCGAATCCTCTCGCCGCTTGCGCCCGTGCCCCCGATGATCGGGCATTCGGGAGCCTCCGGTGCCGTGCTGTACTACGTGCCGTCGCTCGACCTGTACGTGTCCGGCACCGTGAACCAGATTGCCAGGCGCAGTCTGTCGTACACGCTGATGACGCGGCTCGTGCTCGCATGCCAGCACGCCTGGCGGAGGAAGCAGTGACCGCCGGCAGTGCCTCGTCGCCTGGCGGGATGCCGCCCGGGCGCCCGGCCTATCGAGCCATCCGGCAGAAGCCCACCCGCGGATTCCCGGAGCCCATCGTGGCCCTCGAGGCCAGCGAGGCGTACGCCGCGCGTGTCTCGGCCGTCCGGCACTGGCTGCTCGAGGAAGCACGGCGCCCCGAGGTGGACCGGCCGCTGTTCGTGGCGCTGCTGGTGCCGGGACGAGGCCTCGTCACCCAGCCCCTGCCGGACGCCTCGCACGCGTTGCTCGTGTTCACGTCGCCCCTGCGGGCCGACGACTACGCGCGCACGATTCACCCGGCGACGACGGACATGCAGTACGCGCTGTCCACGCCTACCGAGCTGGTGCACATCCTGCGCGACCTCCGTCCCCGAGGCGTGACGCAGTGGGCCATCGACCGCTGCCCGCGCTGCGACGTGTTCTGGACCGTGGACGGCGAAGCGGCGACGGCCGACGACGTGCTCGACCCGTGGTCGCTCGCCGTGGCCAGCTGTCGTGTCCGGGCCGAACAGTGCCTTCGGGTCGCGCTCGAGGCCGCCCGTGCGGGACGCCTCGAGGAAGCCCGTGACGTGGCGCTCGAGACCGTGAGCCACGTTACCGAGGAAGACGCGCGGTTCCACCTGCTGCTCGGCCATCTGGCCGTCGCGATCGGCACCGTCGCGCAGGTCGAGGAGGCGCTCGGCTATCTGCGTTCGCTCGGCGCCCTCGAGGGGCTGGCGAGCCTGGAGGACGCGGCCCGCACGGGCACGCCCGATTTCACCGCGCTCGCGGACGGTCCACTCGCCGGATCGTTCTGAGGCTGCCGGACGCGACGCCGGCGGCCTCGTGCGGGATGCCGCGGGTGGCCTAGTGCGCGGCCCGGCGAACGCGCGCATCGGACCTCCGCGGACGCACTGTCGGCTACGATGCGCACACGATGTCTACGCAGCCAGGTGTGACCACGACCGTGTTCGTCTCGTATCAGCGGGCGGACACCGCGTTCGCGGCCCTCGCGCTGAAGTACGCGCTCCGTGTCGGGGGGCATGACGCGTTCGTGGATACCGGCAGCATTGGCGCCGGCGAGCAGTTCCGGCAGGCGATTGCCGCCGCCGTGGCGGGTTCGCACGTGATGCTCGCGCTCGTGGGCCCGCGCTTCGAGGCCACGCGGCTGCACGAGCCCGCCAGCGTCGTGGCCTTCGGCGTCAATCGCTCGCGCTCGTAGATAGTGTGCGT
>JABFRY010000410.1 GCA_013140955.1 Acidobacteriota bacterium | reverse complement strand
TGACAGAGGCGGGCGCAGGGCGGGACCGCCCAGCTTCTGGTGCCAGGTCAGGCACCAGGTTCGGGCGAAGGCTGGGTCGGAGCGTGCAGGCTCAGGCTGGGCCGAGAAATACCCTCCGGGGGGAGGGTCGTGGCCGCCCGAAGGGCCCAGGTGCGGAAAAGTATGCGGAAATCGCGAACCCGTGCTACCGTGTAGCCTCTCAAGAGACGTTACGAGCCCACCTGCGACACTTTTCCAATCCCACACGTCAGAGCGCGGTGGACCCGATGGTCCCCGGCGACTCTGAAAGGCGCATGCGACGCGTCACTCCATCTCAGTCAGGGTGGTTCGCCCATCACACGCATCACGCGTTCACAAGGACTTGACCATGGCAGCTACCACCGGAATCATCAAGCGCATCACGGACAAGGGCTTCGGCTTCATCGCCACGCCCGACGGCACCGAGTACTTCTTTCACCGGTCCGCGTGCACCAGCACGCCCTTCGACTCGATGCGCGAGGGTGACAGCGTATCGTTCACGATCGGCCAGGGCCCGAAGGGCCCCCGGGCAGAGAACGTTCAGCCCGCCTAGTACACGCCTGCGCCCCGATGGCTGCCAGTGGCGGCCATCGGGGCGCATCTCCCTGCCTCAACCGACGTTCTGCTGCCCGCTGCTAGAACGTGCCCGGGCGTGTACGAAACGTCCCATCCTCCAGCCGATCCCGATACGCCGCGTGACAGCTCTGGCACAGCGTGCCGAGTGACGCGGTCGCCTGCCGCGCCCCATCCCAACGGCCCGCTGTAGCGGCCTGAGCCGCGGCCAGCGAGTGCGTCCGCGCCTCGCGCGCCCACTGCGCGGCCGGCCCCTGCCCCATCGCGTCGAGCGTCTCTTCCACCCGGACCCACTCGGCGTCGAGCGTGCGGGCACTGACTGCCACGGCCTCGCTGTCGCTGCGCTCGACCCCGGTGCGCATGGCCGTGACGGCCGGACCGATGACCTTCATCGCCTCATCCAGGGCCACCTCGCCAGCCGTCGGCGGCGGGATCGGCATCGGCGCCAGCTCCGCGTAGGTGCCGTCGAGGACGGAGGTCGCCACCAGCACCGGCTGGCCCATGTACGCCTGGTGCATGCCCGCATCGAGCGTGATGTCGTACTCGGCCGCGAGACGCCCCAGCGCCCCCTCATCGAGCAGCCGCACCTCGCCCCGCATCAGCAGGTAGTGCGCGTCCGCAAGGGATCCGGCCAGGTACGGCGCAATCACCAGCAGCGGACTCCCGGCCGGTACGGTCGCCTTCGGCCCGTCCATCTTCCGCTGGTCCACCACGAACGACCGGTCCGTGAGCACCGCCTCGACCCCTGCCGAGACCGTCACCAGCCGGCCGACATAGGCGCCGGGGTCGTGCCTGATCGTCGTCGTCGCGACGGGCGCGCCGAACAGCGCGTTGTTGTTGCGATTGCGTCGCTGGGCGCCCGGCGCCGCCACCAGCAGGGGCACGAGCAGCGCGGCGGCCAGCAGCGCGCCATGGCGTCGTCGGGAGAACGCGGATGTCTGGGTCGTCATATCAGGGTCCCTCTCCGCACTACTTGCCCGATGCGCCCTGGGCCAGCGCCTCCTCCCGCTTCCGCTGCACCTCCAGCAGTCGGCGCTGCACCTCGGCGGGATTCTGCGCGTCCACCTGCGTCTCGTCCTCGACCTCGGCGCGCAGGGCGCCGCCCAGGTCGGTGCCGGCGTCGTTGGTGTCGAGGCCCCGCTCGGTCATGAGGGACCGCAGCAGCTGCGCCGTGTGCTTGTTCATCATGATCCGGGCGTTGTGATACACGCCCTCGGCAATCGTCAGCGGCATCCATCCCCGGTTGTTGCGCACGTCGAGCCTGGCCCCGGCGTTCACCAGCAGCGTCACCGCGTCGTTGGAGCCGCGCCAGGCGGGCCCGTGCATCGCGGTCTCGCCGGTCCGGTCCACGTTGTCGACGGGGGCGCCCAGGTCCAGCAGCAGGGCAATGGCATCCACGGATTCCTCGGGTTGCCCCGGACTCTCGCCCTGGGAGTAGACACCGACGCCGGCGGCCACCATGAGCGGGGAATCTCCATCGACGTTGCCGATGAAGGGATCGGCGCCCAGTTCCAGCAGCACCTGCATGAGGGGCACGTCCACCGAACGTGACGCCAGGAACAACGGGGTGGCGCCGTAGCGGTTCAGGTCGTTGCGACCTTCCATGTCGGAGGTCGGCTCTTTCGTCTGGCGGGCGTTGATGTCCGCACCGTGCTCGACGAGCGTGCGCGCCAGGTCCAGGCTGCCCAGGTCGCCGAGGGGCTTCTGGCCGGGGTTGTTCTGGCCGCGCTGGGGCCGTCGCGACCACGCGATCTGATGGAGGGCCGTCCATCCCTGGCCGGCGGCGTCGGGGTCGATGCCCGATTCGAGCAGCGCGACCGCGGCTTCATAGTTGAGCCCCTGCACGGCGGTCACCAGGGCGCTCGTGCCGTCGGGCAGCGTCTCGTGGACGTCGGCTCCCGCCGCCACCAGAACCCGGATCATCTCGATCTGGCCCTGGCGCGCCGCGAACAGGAGCGGCGTCCAGCCGAAGATGGACCGCGCCCGCACGTCGGCGCCGGCCTCGAGCAGGATGGCGGCGGCCTCGGCGTTGCCCTCGTGGGCAGCCCACATCAGCGCCGTCTGCTGCTTCCACCCCTCACGCGCGTTCACGTCGGCGCCGCGCGCCAGCAGCAGCCGCACGGCCGCCGGCCGGCCGGTGCGCGCCGCGGTCATCAGCACCGTCTCGCCCTCCGGCAGTGCCGTCTGGGGGCTGGCCCCGGCATCGAGCAGCAG
>JABFRY010000120.1 GCA_013140955.1 Acidobacteriota bacterium | reverse complement strand
GCGCGAGGGCGTGGCCGCCGTGCCGGAAAACCCCGGCGCACACCTCGTCGGCGGTGGCCAGGTCGCGGTGCTCGTGCTCCAGCACGCAGAAGACGCGGCGGGGTGGGGCGACGGTGGCGGCTGTCATCGGCCCGCGCTCGCCGCGGCTGCGACGGCGCCCTCGAACACGATGCGGCCGTGGGCCAGGCGGTACACGTCGTCGGCCAGACCTACCAGGGCCGATTCGTAGGTGATGGCGACGCAGGTGCGACCGGGCTTCAGTCGCGCGATGGCCTCGAGGATGACGCCCGCCGACTCCGCATCCACGTTGGCCAGGGGCTCGTCGAGCAGCAGGATGGGACGGTCGAGCAGGAAGGCGCGTGCGAGCGAGAGACGCTGGCGCTGCCCCCCGGAGAGGTTCACGCCGTCCTCGCCAAGCGGGGTATCGAGGCCGAGCGGCAGGCTGGACACGAGGTCCGTCAGGGCGACCTGTGCGAGGGCCGTGCCGATGGCCTCCGCGCTGACGGGGCTGGCGTCGAGCAGCAGGGCGTCTCGCAGCGTACCCGAGAAGAGGTGCAGGTCCTGTGTCATCACCGCCACGTGCCCGCGGAGCGATGCGATGGTGTAGTCGGCGAGGGGGCGGCCATCGAGCCTGATCTCTCCGGCCGTGGGGTCGAACAGTCGCAGCAGCAGGCTGAACACCGTGCTCTTGCCTGCGCCGCTCTGGCCGACGATGACGGCCAGGCGTCCGCGTTCGAATCTCAGCGTGATGCCGCGCAGGACGGGCGGCCGAGGCCGTGCGTCGGACGGGTAGGTGAAACAGACGCCCGCGAACTCGATCCGTCCCTCGGTGCTCGGTGACGCGAGGGCGCCCGGGGCGTCCCTGACGATCGGCACGATATCGAGCAGCGAGCGCAGGCGCTCGCCGGCCACGAGGCCTCGCGAGGCCGCCTCCGTCAGGTCGTTGATCCGGTCGATCGGCCGAAGCAGCTGCGCGACGTAGGCACAGACCACGGTGAGCTCCCCGACCGTCAGGGCGTCCCGGAGCACGAGCAGCGCGCCTCCAGCGGTGACGGCGGCGATCGTGGCGCCCCGTGCGAGTTCGAACGCCCGTTCGAGCTGTGCCGCCGCGCGCGAGGCGGCGACACCCGCCTCGAGGCTCTCGGCGCTGGCCTGCAGGAATCGCCGGCGCGCGCCGTCCGTTCCACCAATCGCCTGGATGACCGGCAGGCCGCGGACGATCTCCTGCGCCAGGGCGGATACGGCGCCCTCGCGCCGCCGCTTGGTGCGGGACGTGTGGCTCATGCGCGCTCCGAAGTGCCGCACGAGCCCGGCCAGCACGACCAGCATGACGAGACTGGCCAGCGCGAGCCGCGGCGACAGCCACCACATGCCGGCCAGGGTGCCGATCGCGGTGAGCAGGTGACGGGCCAGCTGAGGCAGCGTCTTGGTCGAGAGGCGGGCGAACTGGTCCACGTCACCCACGAGCCGGAGGACGAGTTCACCGCTCCGGTGTGTCGAGCGGATGGTCGGCGGGAGCGCCGCCAGATGTGTGAGCAGCCGATCCCGCAGGGCGTGCGTGAGTCGCTCGCGCGTCCTGGCGTTCCAGACGCCGTCGGCCGACTCGACGAAGGCGCTCGCCACCGCAATGGCGAGGGCACTCGCGCCCAGCGTGACGACCACGACGGTGGGGCTCGACGAGGCCAGTGCCGCCGGCCACCGGAGCGCCTGGTCCGAGACGAGATAGTCGATGACGAGCTTGAGCGGCCAGGGCGCCAGGACGTTGAGCGCCACGGCCAGCGTGGTGAGCGCGGCCGTGACGGCGTACCGCGTCCGCACGACCCAGAGGTCCGGGGCAAAGGCCCTGGCCTGTGCCCCGATGCGCAGGCCCTCGTGGCGGCCGCTCACGCGGTGACCTCGTGGAACAGCGACGCGAGATGGCCGGCCAGACGGTCGCCGTCGAAGTCGCGCTCGATGGTCTGGCGGCCGGCCTGGGAGAGGCGTGTGGCCAGCGCCGGGTCCTGGTGAATCCGCAGCACGGCGTCGGCCAGGGACGCGGCATCCCCGACCGGCACGAAGAGACCGTTGTCGCCGTCCCGCACGAGTTCCGGGATGCCGGAGATGGCCGTGGTGACCACGGGCACCCCGCACACCATCGCTTCCATGAGCACGTTGGGAATGCCGTCCCGGTCTCCGTTGTCGACCACGCGGCACGGCAGGCAGAAGACCGATGCACGCTGGTACTCCTGGAACAACTGCGCCTGTGTCATCGGACCGGCGAAGACCACGTGATCCTCGAGGCCCGCACGCGTGACGGCGTCCCTGAGTGCCGGTCCGTGTTCCCCGTCCTCCCCGACGAGCACGGCGGTGAAGGGCACGCCGCGTGCCGCCAGCAGGCCGCACGCTGCGATGAAGACGTCGAAGCCCTTCTTGTGCACGAGCCGGCCGACCCCCAGCATGCGAATGGCGTGGCGTGACCCGCTCACGAGGTCGGCGGTCTCGTGCACCCGACTGGCGAGTTCGGCGTTGAGACCGTGGTAGATCCGGTGGACGGGGGTGTCGCCCGCGGCGGCCAGCATGTGCTGGCGATTGGCCTCCGTACACGTCACGGCGAAACGGGCGGCGCGCAAATCTATCTAATCAATCCGCAAGGCGGCGAAGCGCAGCCGCTGACCGCGCCCGGCGCGCCGGTGCAAAGCTTTGAATGGTCGCCCGACAGCCGCTATGTCGCCTTCCAGACGGTGGATTACAACGCTGCCCGCATCAATCTGGCTGATATTGAGAAAGGCGACGTTATCCCCATCAAGGTACCGGACATCGCTAATGCCCGT
>JABFRY010000315.1 GCA_013140955.1 Acidobacteriota bacterium | reverse complement strand
CCCGCCCCCGGCGCAGGGAGCCGGCGTTGCCCTGGAAGTAGATGAGCCAGTAGCGCGCGTCCGTCGAGGCGTACTCGAGGCGGGCGGCGGCGAGCCTCAGCCCGTCTGCCGTGCGGATCGCAAGCGGCTCGATACCGGGTGCGAGCGTGCCGGCCGCGCGCTGGCTGAACGCGGTGCGGAACACGAGGCGGGGCTCGTTGGTCCACAGCCACCCCACCGCCGCCGTCCACGCCAGCACGACCAGCACGAAGGCCGCGAGGCCGGCGCCTGCCAGACGACGTCGCATGCTGCCCATGTCGTCACTCCCGACCGGCATGGTACGACGGAACGGCGGTGCACGATCCGCCGGGGCCTGTGGGCGAACCCGAACCGGCCACCCACCCCGACAGACCCCACGAGGGGCCGCGTCCTCGTGTGCGTGATAGCCTCGTAGGTCCTGGACCCTGCGGATCCGGGAGCAGGAGGATCGCGTGCAGGCAATGCGGTATGCGGCAGTGGCGGCGCTGGTCCTTGCGGCCGGATGCGGAGGTGGATCACCGGAGTCGGGAACCGCCGATGGGCCAGCGGGCGAGCCGGTGGTCGTCCAGGGCACGCGGGCCTACTTCGTGGTGCCCGACGACGGCGCAGTGGTGACGAGCCCGGTGCGCCTCGAGTTCGGCTCTCAGGGCGTGGCCATCGCGGCGGTGCCCGCCGAGCCCGGCGACACGGCCCGTCCGGGCCTTGGGCACTACCACGTGGGGGTGGGCTCGCCCTGCCTCGAGGCCGGCGTCAGCATTCCCCGCACCGACGCGTGGACCCATCTCGACTCCGGGGACACCGTCGCGGAGCTGGCCCTGCCCGAGGGAGAACACGCGCTGACCCTGCTCGTGGGCGACGATCTGGAGCGGGCGATCGAAGGCCTGTGCACCACGATCACGGTCAACGTGCAGGGCTGACGACGGCAACAGTGCGGGCCGCCGTGGCGCCTTGCCCCTCTCCGACGATCAGCGGGTGACTTCGCAGTCCCCGTAGTACTGGGCCAGTTCGGGCTGGCTGCGGAACGACCCCATCTCGGTGGCGATGAAATCCGAGCGCGTGTGGACGGCCTTCAACCGGCCTTCGCGACTCACCTGACCGAACACCGTCGTAATCGCCATGCGTCCCGCGCGGTTGGTGTCGAGCAGGTGCAGGTTCCAGCCGTACAGCTGCACCACGAGTTCGGCTTCCCCGCCCGGGCCGGCCGCCTGCCGCGCCAGCCCGTCCTGCGTGTCGATGTCGTCGAACCGCAGCGACAGCGTCGAGGACGTGCGCACCTGCGGATCGGGAACGCCCTCCTTCCACGTCGTCCCGGTCCAGATGGGGAACGTGCAGTCGAGCGCCGTGATGGTGGCCAGTTCGGCGACCGGAATGTTCTGCGCGGCGACGGCGGGCGCCAGCAGCAGGAGCGCAAGCAGCGCGCAGGACACGGTCAGGACGCTCGTTCGCATGGCGCATCCTCGCATGAACCGCGGAGCGAGGTCGAGCCTGCTGCGGGGTCGCGAGCCGCGCAGACACTATCCCGGGCAGACACCGTCCTGTAGTAGCATCCCCCGGCGCCACAGACGCCTCCCCCACCATGGCTGACATCCTCATTGCCGGAGCGCTCGACTTCTCGCGCGAAGACTCCCGCACCTTCATCACGCACCTGGGTGAGGAGGTCATCGCCCAGGGGCACAACCTCCTGAACGGCTGCCGCAACGAGTTCGACCGTGCGATCGCGCAGGCCGTCCACGCGGCGGCGACCTCGCGGGGCATCGACCCCGAGCGGCGCATCACGAGCTACGTGGTGGCACATGCCGACCCGGCGCACACGCTCGGCAAGGTGCTGCGCTCGCGCCTGGCGGGCTGGGGCCTCGAGTTCGAGAGCCTGCACGTGCCCGAGCCGGTCCACGAGGCCGAAGCCGTCGTGGTGGTCGGCGGCAAGGACGGTACGCTCTGTGCCGCCAACTGGGCACGGATCGACAACAAGCCGCTGCTGCCGGTGACGGCGTTCGGTGGCGCGGCGTTGACGGCCTACACCGAGGAACTCAAGGAGTTCGACGCGAAGTACGGCGGACGGCTCGACCGTGCGCAGTACGAGGCGCTCAACCAGGTGCCGAGCGACCTGGCCAAGCTCGCGCGCGACGTGGTGGCCCTGGCGGCGCGGGTGCAGGCCTCGCGCTTCGTCTTCGCCATCATGTCCTTCTCCGACGATCCGAGGATGCAGGATGCCTACGAGTCGTTCAAGGAGGTCTGCGAGGAGTTCGAGTACGAGTGCGCCCGGGTGGACAACACCACGGCGTCGGGCCGCATCGTGCCGCAGATCCTCGAGAGCATCCACCGGGCGGCATTCGTGATCGCGGACCTGAGCGAGCAGCGGCCGAACGTCTACTACGAACTCGGGCTGGCGCAGGGCATGAAGAAGCCCTACATCGTGACGGCCGCCAAGGGCACGCTGCTGCCCTTCGACGTGCACGACGTCCCGACGATCTTCTGGGAGAACCAGAAACAGCTCAAGGACGGCCTCCGACGCAAGGTGCGCGAGATCGCCACCTCCCAGGGCCGCTGACCCGCGCCCGGGACGCGGGCGCCGCCGACCGCGTCCCGGCGCACGACGCGGAACCGCCGGCGGTGGTGCGCGCTCAGGGGGACGACTGCGCGGCGGCCCGCACGACATCGCGCGACTCGATGCGGAGCAACGCCTGCATGTCCAGGCGGTTCTCGAGCAGGTCGCTCAGCCGCACGCCATCGAGCACGCCGAAGAAGCCGCTCATCGCCTGCTGCAGGACGCCCTTCAGCCGGCAGGCCGGCGTG
>JABFRY010000129.1 GCA_013140955.1 Acidobacteriota bacterium | reverse complement strand
GCGATGGGGCACGCGGTGGGGAGGCCTGTCGTGAGCGCGCGTCGCGGTCCGCATCCGCAGTCCGCCCTGCGCACGGCGTATCTGGTGGCGAGCGTCGCGGGGGTGGCGTTCTTCGCCCTGTCGGTGGCGCTGCTCGGGGCCTGGCCCGCGCGGATGCTCCGGCAGCAGTCCGAGGCCATGGCGCCCCCGTTCGCCCTCGAACCCACGGCCAGCGAACGGCGCGGCCGCGCCATCTACGCCAGCGAGGGGTGCGCCTACTGCCACACGCAGCAGATTCGCTACGTGCACGCCGACATGGAGCGCTTCGGCCGGCCGACCCTCGCGTGGGAGACGCGCCGCGACAGTCCGCACCTCTGGGGCACGCGACGCATCGGCCCAGACCTGAGTCGCGCCGGGGGCACCCGCCCGCCCGACTGGCAGTACGCCCACCTGTTCGATCCGCGTGCGCTCGTGCCGGCGTCGGTGATGCCCGCGTACCCCTGGCTGTTCGACGGCGCACCGACGCGGCCGACGCAGGCCGCGCGCGATCTGGTGGCCTATCTCGAGTCCCTCGGCCGGGCCCGCGCGCTGGCCGGGTCCGAGGGTGAGGCGCACGCCCAGGAGGGGTGTGCCTGCCCGGCGGACGAGATGCAGCAGATGGCCTTCGAGGGCCCGCTCAACGCGCATCCCGCGCGCGCCCGTCGCGACGAGGGCCCCGTGCCGCCCCTTCCGGCCGGTGCCGACCTGCCGGACGGCCAGCGCCTGTATGCGGCGCACTGCGCCACCTGCCACGGCGAGACGGGCGGTGGCGATGGTCCCGGCGCGGGCTATCTTCTTCCGGTGCCGACACGCCTCGCCGAACACGAGTACTCCACGGAGCGGCTCGCTGAGGTCCTCTGGAACGGGGTGGCCGGCAGCGCGATGCCCGCCTGGCGGAGCCACACACCCGCGGAGCGTGCGGCCATCGTCCGGGCCGTGCAGGCACTGTGGACGGCGCGCGCCGAGCCTGCACCGACGCCCGACATGCTGGACGCCGGGGCGCGCGTGTTCCTCGAGCACTGTGCGCAGTGCCACGGCGAGGGGGGAGACGGGAAGGGGTTCGCCGAAGACGCGGTGGCGATGGCGCCGGCCAGCTTCACCCGTCAGCGGCCGTCACTGGCGGAGGCCGTCCGGGTGATCCGCGAGGGCGTGCCCGGGTCGCCAATGGCGCCGTGGACGCCGCGGCTCAGCACGGCCGAGATCCTGTCGGCGGCCCACTACGTCCGGAGCCTCTATCCGCCGGCCGTCGCGGAGGCCGCCCGATGATCAGCGACCTGATCGTCTGGGCGTCGCTGGCCTTCACCGCGGCCTTCGTGCTGGCCTGGGGTTCGTCCCGTGCGCTGCGGGCGTGGATCGAGCAGCCGAAGTACCGCTTCCTCGAGGCCGTGCGCGCCTACGACCGGACGCCGCCGGCGGCGTCCCACCACGAAGGGAAGACCACACCATGAGTGCAGCGTTCCAGCCGCGGGGTGCCGGGTTCATTGCCGCTGCCGTCCTCTCGGCGGCCGTTGGCGTCGGGGTGGTGCTGGTGGGCATGGCTTCGCCGTCGGGTCCGAACGCGGACGTGCCGGTGGCCGATGGCCCGGTCGCCTCGGAAGAGTACGGGCGCAGGCTGGTGGCGCGGACCGCGGAACTGCTCGGCCAGGACCAGGCCGATCCCGCCCTGCGCTACATCGACAGCCGCCTGAACTGCGCATCGTGCCACCTGTCGGCCGGTGCCGAACCGGGCGCGCTCACGCTGCTGCTGACCGACGAGCACTACCCGCGGTTCTCCGGCCGCGCCGGCGGCATGACCGACATCGAGGACCGCATCAACGAATGCATGCAGCGGAGCATGAACGGACGCCCGCTGCCGATGGACAGCGTCGAGATGCGGGCGATGGCGTCGTATCTGCGCACGCTTGGCGCGCAGTACCAGGCGATGGGCGAGTCGGCGCGCACGGCGGCCGCGCCCGCGGCCCTCGTGCCGCCCGACCGCGCGGCGGATCTCGAGCACGGGCGTGCGGTGTTCGACGCGCGGTGCTCCACGTGTCATGGCGCCGACGGGCTCGGGCTGCTCGCCACCGGTGACCGGGGGAAGGGCTACCTCTTTCCGCCGCTCTGGGGACCCGACTCCTACAACAACGGCGCCGGGATGCACCGTGTGCTCACCGCCGCGCGCTTCGTGAAGGCACGGATGCCGCTGGGCGACCCGACGTTGACCGACGACGAGGC
Source organism: Acidobacteriota bacterium (assembly GCA_013140955.1). Lineage (GTDB taxonomy): Bacteria > Acidobacteriota > Vicinamibacteria > Vicinamibacterales > UBA2999 > JABFRY01. The sequence continues at coordinate 583 of JABFRY010000129.1, read as the reverse complement.
CTTCGACGTCGCGGCCTTCATCAACGCGCAGCCGCGCCCGCAGATGGCGAATCTCGAAGAGGACTATCCCGACAAGCGGGCCAAGCCGGTGGACAACCCCTACGGGCCCTATGCAGACGACTTCCCGGCCGAGCAGCACAAGTTCGGGCCGTTCAGGCCCATCGAGGAGTACTACGCCGCGCAGCGCGCGCGGTAGGGAGGATCAGGGGTGTCGGAGGAAGTGGTGCGCCCGGCAGGATTCGAACCTGCGGCCTTTGGCTCCGGAGGCCAACGCTCTATCCAGCTGAGCTACGGGCGCATTGTGGCGCTGGCAGGGGCCCCAGACACCGGCGATCGTCGAGTGGTGCGCGTATGGTGCGCCCGGCAGGACTCGAACCTGCGACCTACGGATTCGAAGTCCGGCGCTCTATCCAACTGAGCTACGGGCGCACGGACGCAAATCATACCACGCAGTCCCTGCCACCTTGCGTCCAGGGTCGGCAGGCCCCACAATACCGCGCCGGTCGGGCGCCGTGCCTGGCCACCTCGAAGGAGCGCGCATGGCGGTCGTTCGGCTCATCGTGTGGGGCATCGGGTGGGGGAT
>JABFRY010000515.1 GCA_013140955.1 Acidobacteriota bacterium | reverse complement strand
GCCCACCGGGAGGGGTCTGACCCGGCGGCGCGGCGTGGATGGGCGTCAAGGGCAGGAACTTGGCAGTCATGAACGCTCGGCGATTACGCATGCATTCGGCATGCAGCGAACGGTTCTTTACTGCCGCGCATTCGCGCTAACCTGCTGTCCTGCTTGCACCTACAGCGGCCGTGGCGCTGTGCCAGAAGCGCACGCGCTATGGAGCCGACACCGTACGACGGTGGGTCATCCGGGCCGGCCGCGAGGCCGGCCGGCTGAACCGTGCGTGATAAAGTGCTCGGATCGTGCCGCATCTGCCAGCCCTCACCCGTCACCGCACACGCTCGCGCGCCGTGGGCCGCGAGACCGGTGCCACATCCCTCTCGCTCGTGGCGCTGGCGATCGTCGGGCTGACCCTGCTGATGGCGGGCGGCGTCGGCGCGCAGAGCCAGCCCGTCGGGGAGATTCGCGCGCTGCTCGTGCCGGCGCGCAGCATCGAATCGGCCCAGGCCGTGAACCGCATGGTGCAGGCGGCGGCGCAGGCCGGCTTCAATACCCTGCTCGTCGAAGTGCGGGGACGCGGCCAGGCCTACTTCAGGAGCGGGGTGGAAGCCATGTCGCCCGCGCTCGGCCGTGCCGGCGACGAATTCGATCCTTTGGCGCAGACGCTGGTCGAGGCGCACGAGGCTGGGCTGCGGGTCCATGCGCTCGTGCAGGTCAACCTCGTGGCCGGCACGGACGGGCTCCCGGCACGACGCGACCACCTGATCTACCAGCACCCTGAATGGCTGATGGTGCCGCGCGACCTCGCGGCCGATCTCCGCACCGTGGATGTCCGGGATCCGGACTACCTCGGACGGCTGGTGCGCTGGACCAGGCAGCAGCGCGCCACCGTCGAGGGACTGTACGTGTCGCCGCTGCATCAGGGCATGCAGACCTACCTCGCGGCGCTCGTGAGCGACCTCGCGCGGCAATACGAACTCGATGGGGTGCACTTCGACTCGGTGCAGTACCCCACGCCGGACTTCGACGTGAGCCGCGGCGCGCTCGCGCTGTTCAAGGCGGACGTGCGCGGTCGGGTGGACGCGGACGCCCGTGCCGAGGCGGACGTACTCGAACGAATCGATCCGCTGGCGTACCCCACGCTGTTTCCCGACGAGTGGAACCGGTTCCGGCAGTCACGACTCACGGCGCTCGTCACCCGGCTGCGCAACGTCGTCCGCAGCATCCGTCCAGGTACCGTGGTGAGCGCCTCGGTGACGCTCGGCTCGGAACGCGCCCAGGCGGAGCATCTGCAGGACTGGCGCACCTGGGTGAGCAACGGCTTCCTCGACGCCGTGGCCCCCGTGGTCGGCAGCCGGGAGTCGACGCCCGCCCTCGATGCCGAACTGTCGGAGATCCGGGCACTCGCCGGCACGCTGCCGGTCTGGGCGGGCATCGGCACGGCTGCGCGGACCACAGCCCAGACGGCGCTCGTCGTGGACACCGCGCGCCGCCGCGGGCTGGACGGGTTGCTGCTGCTGTCCTACGACAGCCTGGTCAGCCCGCCGAACACGTCCGACTACCTGCTCACGCTGGCCCGCACCGTCTTCACACCCGGACCCTGAGGCCGTGGCGGGCTCCGACGCCTCCCCGAGTGCCAGCCTCTTTCCCGCCGCGCGCCTGGCCCTCGAGCGCGCCATTGCCGAGGGTGTCTGCCCGGGTGCCGTGGTCGAGGTCGGCACGGCCACCGCCCCCATCTGGCAAGAGGCCTTCGGGCGTCTGTCGTACGACGGCCCTGCCGTGACGCTGGCGACCGTGTACGACCTCGCGTCGCTGACCAAGGTCCTCGCCACCTCCGCACTGTTCATGCAGCGGCTCGAGCGCGGAGAGTTCGGGCTCGACGACGCCGTGGCCGAGAGACTGACCACGTGGGCGCGGCCGGATCGGGAGGCGGGGTCGATCGCCGATCTCCTGACGCACCGCTCGGGACTCCCCGCGCATCGCCCCTTCTACCAACATCTCGTGGGCCGACGGGCGTTCGAGGCCGCCATTGCCACATCGCCCTTGACGGCGCGGCTCCGCACGCGCGCGGTGTACAGCGACCTCGGCTTCATGGTGCTGGGGTTCCTGCTCGACGACGGTCCGGGCCTGGCGGCCCGGTTCTCCACGCTGCTCACGCAGATGCGCGTGGTGGACGACCTCCAGTACCTGCCGCCCGCGCGGTGGGTTCCACGCATCGCGCCCACCGAGCACGACCCGTGGCGCGGGCGTCTGCTCGTGGGCGAGGTGCACGACGAGAACGCGTACGCGCTGGGAGGCGTTGCCGGGCACGCCGGTCTGTTCGGCACCGGCGCTGCGGTCGGCGCGTATGCGCGTCACCTGTTGCAGGTTCTCGACGGACGCGCTGGAGCGTTCGGCCGCGCCACGCTGGAGGCGTTCATCACGCGGGACCGTGCGGTGCCCGGCAGTACGCGGGCTCTCGGCTGGGACACGATGCAGCCGACGTCCTCGTGCGGCACCCGCCTGTCGGCGCGCGCGTTCGGGCACACCGGCTTCACCGGCACATCGCTGTGGATCGATCCGGAAAGGAACCTGTACGTCGTCCTGCTCACCAATCGCGTGCATCCCACCCGCGGCGGGAGACACGGCGCGACAGGGATCGGTCTCCTGCGACGGGCGTTGCACGATGCGGTGGCCCACGGCCCCGACGCCGGCGCGACCCGCGTCGCACCGTGACCGGAAGGTCGAGTCTGCGAATCGACAGGACGGAAGAGGTCGAGCGGACGGAAGATGCGGGCCGGCGGATGGATCTGAAGGACCGAGCTGGATACGGCATCGGCGCGCACCCCGCGGGAT
>JABFRY010000287.1 GCA_013140955.1 Acidobacteriota bacterium | reverse complement strand
TCGATCCGCAGCACGTAGAGCGGTGTCGGCCCGGAGACGCCCAGCCCCTTCCGCTGCCCCACCGTATACCGGTGAATCCCGTCGTGCGAGCCGAGCTGTCGGCCGTGCACATCGGTGACGGCCCCTCCCGTCTCGACATCGGGACGGGCCCGGGCGACGAATCCTGCGTAGTCACCATCCGGCACGAAGCACAGTTCCTGGCTGTCCGGCTTGTCGGCGACGGTCAGGCCCAGACGCTGGGCGTGGCGGCGCACGTCGGCCTTGGTGAGTGCGCCGACGGGAAACGACGCCCGTGCGAGCTGGTCCTGCGTCAGCTCGAAGAGGAAGTACGACTGGTCCTTGCCCTCGTCGAGTCCGCGCCGCAGCACGACGCGCCCGTCGGCGTCACGTGAGAGGCGGGCGTAGTGGCCGGTGGCGACGGTCTCGGCGCCGAGGCCGCGCGCCCGCACGAGCAGGGAGGCGAACTTCAGATCGCTGTTGCAGCGCGCGCACGGCAGGGGCGTGCGGCCCGCGGCGTACTCACCGACGAAGTTGTCCACCACCGCTGCCCGGAACTCACGCTCGAAGTTGACGATGTAGTGCGGGGCGCCGAGCGCGGCGGCCACGCGGCGCGCGTCGTGGAGGTCGTCGAGGGAACAGCAGGACCCGAACGCCGGACCATCCCCCCGCTGATCGTAGAGCTGCATCGACAGCCCCACGACCTCGTAGCCCTGCTCGGCCAGCAGGGCTGCCGCCACCGAGGAGTCCACGCCGCCCGACATCGCGACGACGATGCGCATGGACGGGCTCACCCGGCAGCGCTCGCGGCGCGCCTGGCCGGTGGACGCGTCAGGTTCCGAAGCTTCTCGACGACCCCTGGCAGCACGGCGAGGAGGCGCGCCACGTCGGCCTCGCCGTTGGCCGCCCCGAGGCTGAATCGCAACGAGTTCTGCGTGCGGTGCGTGGGCAGGCCCATGGCCTTCAGCACGTGCGAGGGCTCGAGCGTGCCGGAGGAACAGGCGGAGCCCGTCGAGACGGCGATGCCTTCGAGGTCCAGCGCGATGAGGAGCGACTCCGCCTCGACCCGATCGACGCTGATATTGGTGGTGTTGGGGACACGCTGGTCCGCCGCCCCGTTGACGAGGGTCCCGGGCACGAGGCGCAGCACGCCGGATTCGAGCTCGTCGCGCAACCGGGCGAGCCGCGCGGCGTGCTCGCCCAGTGTGCCGGCGGCCAGGCGTGCGGCCACGCCCATGCCCGCGATGCCGGCAACGTTCTCGGTGCCCGCGCGCCGGTTGCGTTCCTGCCGTCCGCCTGTCAGCACCGGCGCCAGGCGCACGCCGCGGCGAACCCAGGTGGCGCCCACGCCCTTCGGGCCATAGAACTTGTGCGCGGAGATCGTGAGCACGTCGATGCCGAGCGCGCGGACCGACACGGGGATCTTGCCGGCGGACTGGACCGCGTCGGTGTGGAAGAGGGCGCCGGCGCCACGGGCCAGCTCCGCCAGTGCGGCGACCGGCTGTATGGTGCCGATCTCGTTGTTCGCGTGCATCACCGACACCAGCGCCGTGTCGGGTCTCAGCGCCGCGCGGAGCGCGTCCACGGAGACGACGCCCGACTCGTCGACCGGCAGCAGCGTCGTCTGCCACCCGCGTCGCGCCAGCGCCTTGAGCGTATGCAGCACGGCCTCGTGCTCGATGCTGCTGGCGATCAGGTGCCGTCGGCCAGACGCCTCCAGCGCCTCGGCCACGCCGCGGATCGCGAGGTTGTCACCCTCGGTGCCCCCGCTGGTGAACAGCACCTCGGATGGGTCGGCGTCGAGCAGCGCGGCCACCGCGCTGCGCGCCTCGTCGATGACGCCCTTGGCCCGCTGCCCGAAGTGGTGCACGCTCGAGGCATTGCCGTACTCCTCGGCGAGCACGCGGGCGACCCGCTCCACGACGGAGGGGTGGGGTGGTGTCGTGGCGTTGTGGTCCAGATACACTCGGGTCACGGTCCGTCGATCGTAGCACCCGCCCTAACCTGCAGCAATAAAACGACTAGACACGATCCGGACGCGTCGCTATACTCGCTTCGCTCCTGCACAAACTGGCACTGTATCCAGACCAAGCACGCGCGCACGGGCCGCCTGGCGGGCCTGGCGGCGCAGAGGACACCACATGTGGAAGCGTGATGAAGCGGCCAAGCCGGTGAGTGGGTCACCCACGACGCCGAGTGCGGCGCCCGCGGTGACCCCGCAGCAGACGAGCGCGCCGGCGGCGCAGCCGGATGTCCGACGTCAGATGGAGAGGGACGTAGTGAATATCGGCAAGTCGGTCGTCATCAAGGGTGAGCTGAACGGCAGCGAGGATCTGACGATCGAAGGCCACGTCGAAGGCAAGATCGAGTTGCGCGATCACATCCTCACCATCGGTCCCAATGGGCGCATCAAGGCGCAGGTGTTCGCCAAGGCCGTCGTCGTCCTCGGCGAGGTGCACGGCAACGTCACGGCCACCGAGCGGATCGACATTCGCGACGGCGGGTCGGTCGATGGCGACATGATCTCGCCCCGTGTGGCGATTGCCGATGGTGCGCACTTCCGTGGCAGCGTGGACATGCAGCGGAAGGCCGCCCAGCCGGCTGCACAGAAGGACAAGGCTGCGACGCAGGCGCAGCCCGCGGCGCCTCCACCCCAGGGCCAGCCGGCGCAGCCACAGGCCGCGGCCCGCTGAACAGCCGACGCGCGCCGGCGTCCCCCGGCCGACGCGGTCTGCACTGCACACGGGCTTGGCGTTCTCGGATCTCTTCTCCCGCCTCAGGAAGGACGAGGTGGTGCCCCCGACAGAGGGCACCGCCGCGTCCGACGTG
>JABFRY010000460.1 GCA_013140955.1 Acidobacteriota bacterium | reverse complement strand
CCCTATGGGGGCGATGCCGTGCTCACCGAGCACTACGCCCGGGTGTCGGGTCAGCAGGACGACGAGTACCTGCTGGTCACGCGGATCCTGGAGGATCCACAGTATCTGAACGCCCCCTACGTCAGGACGGTGCAGTTCAGGAAGCAGGACGATGCGTCGGGCTGGAACCCGACGCCATGCTCCGCGCGCTAGCGGGAATTCGGAAGGAACGAGATTTATGCGACTGTGCCGGTTTGGAGACAATCGTCTGGGGCTCGTGGAAGACGCCGTGGTGCGTGATGTCACCGGGGCGCTCGACGTGCTGCCCGGATATCGCTATCCCCTGCCCACGAGCGACCAGCTGGTCACGCACCTCGATGCCGTGCTGCGGCGGGCTCGCGAGCTGGCGCCGGACGCGCCGGCGCTGCCGCTCGACCAGGTGACGCTGCTCAGCCCGGTGGCCAATCCCGGGAAGATCGTTGCGGCGCCGGTCAACTACCAGAAGCACCTGGAGGAAGTGCGCGGCGACAGCCGCCTGCACCACAACAACCCAAGTCACACCGCGGCCATCCACACGATGGGCGTGTTCCTCAAGGCCACCAGTTCGCTCGTCGGGCCGGGACAGGGCATTGCCGTGTGCAAGCCCGACCGCCGGACCGATCACGAGGTGGAGCTTGCGTTCGTCATCGGGAAGACGGCCCGCCACGTGCGCCGCGAGGATGCCCTCGACCACATCGCCGGGTACGCCATCGGGCTCGACATCACCATTCGCGGTCCCGAGGATCGCAGCCTGCGGAAGTCGCCGGACACCTACACCGTGCTCGGGCCCTGGCTCGTGACGGCCGACGAGATCGCCGACCCTGACGTGCTCGACCTGGAGATCACCGTCAACGGCGAACAGCGCCAGAAGTCCAACACGCGGTACCTGATCAAGGACGTGCGTGAACTCATCGTCTTCGCCTCGTCCTTCTACACGCTGCATCCGGGCGACGTCGTGCTCACCGGCACGCCCGAAGGCGTGAGCCCGATCGTGCCGGGCGACGAGGTGGTGGCGACCATCCAGTCGGTGGGCAGCATGCGGGTGTCGGTGCGGGCCGCGGAGGAGCCGGCGGTGGACGCGTCGGCCCAGAATGCGGTCGGCGAACCGGTGTAGCCACCAGCTCCGTGCAGCCATCAGAGGCGTGGCTGCCAGCAGTCGTCAGTGGTTCGTGTCGGCGAGATCGAGGGGGAAGCCATGGAATCAGCACCGTTCTACGTGAAGCCGGATTCAGCGGGGATGCGTGAGTATTACGAGCGCCTGTCGCAGCGCAACGTGGCGCCGCTCTGGGAGGTGCTCGGCGCACTCGTGCCCGCGCAGCCGCAGCCCCGGTGCGTGCCCGCCGTGTGGCGCTGGCAGGACGTCCGGCCCCTGCTGATGGAAGCCGGCGAGCGCATCACCGCCAAGCAGGCCGAACGTCGCGTGCTGGTGCTCGAGAACCCCGGCCTGCCTGGCGCCTCCGTGGTGACGCAGAGCCTCTACGCCGGCCTGCAGCTCATCCTGCCAGGCGAAGTGGCGCCCAGCCACCGGCACGTGGCGTCCGCGCTGCGCTTCGTGATGGAAGGGCAGGGCGGCTACACGGCGGTGGATGGCGAGCGGACGACGATGCGTCCGGGGGACTTCATCCTTACGCCGTCGTGGACGTTCCACGACCACGGCAATCCGGGATCGGAGCCGGTGATCTGGATGGACGGACTCGACGTGCCCATCGTCAACCTGATGGACACGGGCTTCGCCGAGCATCATCCGGAGGAGACACAGCCCATCTCGAGGCCCGAGGGCGACGCCCCCACCCGCTATGGCGCGAACATGCTGCCGGTGGACTACGTGCCCACGCGGCAGTCGTCGCCGATCTTCTCGTATCCCTACGACCGGTCGCGCGAGACGCTGCACCACCTGCTGACGAACGGGCCGCTCGACCCCTGTCACGGGGTGAAGCTGCGCTACGTGAACCCCGCCACGGGCGGCTTTCCCATGCCGACCATCGCCGCCTTCATGCAGCTGCTGCCGAAGGGCTTCCGCGGGCTCGCCTCGCGAAGCACCGACGCCACCGTTTTCAACGTGGTCGAGGGCCGGGGCACCACGCGCATCGGCGACCAGGACATCACCTGGGGACCGAAGGACATCTTCGTCGTGCCCTCCTGGATGCCCGTGACGCACGCCTCCGAGGAGGACGCGGTGCTCTTCAGCTTCTCCGACCGCGCGGTGCAGAAGGCGCTCGGCCTCTGGCGCCAGGAAGCCCCCATCGGCGGCCAGGTGGCACGATGACCGCTGGCCGCTACCGCATCGGGCAGATCGTGCCCAGCTCCAACACGACGATGGAGACGGAGATCCCGGCGATGCTCCGTGCCCGCGAGGCCGTCGCGCCCGAGCGCTTCACGTTCCATTCGAGCCGGATGCGAATGAAGAAAGTGTGCAAGGAGGAGCTCGAGGCCATGGATCGGGATTCCGATCGGTGCGCCGCCGAACTCGCCGACGCCCGCGTGGACGTGATGGGCTATGCGTGCCTGGTGGCCATCATGAGCATGGGGAAGGGCTATCACCGCGCCTCGCGCGAACGGCTGGAGGGGGTGACCGCCCGCGAGACCGGGACCGTGATTCCCGTCGTGACGAGCGCCGGTGCGCTGGTCGAGGGGCTGCAGGCCCTCGGTGCGAAGAAGATCGCGATGGTGGCGCCCTACGTGGAGTCGCTCACCTGCCTCGTGGCCGACTACATCGAGGCCGAGGGCATCACGGTGGTGGACCGGATCGCGCTCGAGATTCCCGACAACCTCGAGGTGGGCCGTCGCGATCCCCTCCTGTTGATCGACATCTACAAGCGCCTGAACCTTACGGGCGCCGACGCCCTGGTGCTGTCGTCCTGCGTGCAGATGCCGTCGCTGGCCGCCGTGCCGATCGTCGAGCGCGAGTGCGGGCTGCCGGTCGTCTCGGCCTCCATCTGCACGACCTACCGGATGCTCGGGCATCTGGGCCTTCCGACGCACGTGCCCGACGCGGGCGCGTTGCTGTCGGGTCGCTACTGACCTCGTCTTCCCACGGACGCCATGCTCCTTCCCACGACACTCGTTGGCAGCTACCCGCAACCCGACTGGCTCATCGACCGGCAGAAGCTCGCCGGGCGCTTCCCTCCGCGCGTGCGCGCGAAGGAGCTGTGGCGCATTCCCGAGGCGTACCTCGCCGAGGCGCAGAACGACGCTACGCTGCTGGCGATTCGCGCGCAGGAGGATGCGGGCCTCGACATCGTCACCGACGGCGAGATCCGGCGCGAGAGCTACTCGAACCGGTTTGCCACCGCGCTCGAGGGGGTGGACCTCGACAACCCGGGCACGGCCCTCGACCGCTCGGGGCATCCCAATCCGGTGCCACGCATCGTCGGCCGTATCCGCCGGCGCCATGCCGTGGAGACCGACGACGTCCGCTTCCTGCGCGCCCACACCACGCGCCGGATCAAGATCACGGTGCCGGGGCCCTTCACGATGTCGCAGCAGGCGCAGAACGACTTCTACGCCAGCGACGAGGAAGCCGCGATGGACTACGCGGTGGCCGTGAACGAGGAGATCCGCGACCTGTTCGCCGCCGGCGCCGACGTGGTGCAGATCGACGAGCCCTACATGCAGGCGCGGCCCGAGAAGGCGCGCCAGTACGGGCTCAAGGCGCTCAACCAGGCGCTCGACGGCGTGTCGGGGACCACGTGTGTGCACATCTGCTTCGGCTACGCGGCCATCATCCACGAGCGCCCGTCCGGCTACTCGTTCCTGGGCGAACTGGCCGGATGCCGCTGCGCCCAGGTGTCGATCGAGACGGCGCAGTCGCAGCTCGATTGTCAGGCGCTCGAGGCCTTGTCCGGCAAGCAGATCCTGCTCGGGGTCATCGACCTGTCCGACATGACCGTCGAAAGCCCGGAGACCGTGGCGGCCCGCATCCGTCGCGCCCTGCCGCACGTGCCGGCCGAACAGATCCTCGTCTCCACCGACTGCGGCATGAAGTACCTGCCGCGGGACGTGGCTTTCGCCAAGCTCCAGGCCCTGGTGGCCGGGGCGGCCCTCGTCCGCCGGGAACTCGGCGGCTGACGACGCCGTGACCCGCATCGCACGGGCGACGGCGGCGGTCCATCACCACAGACTGGCCCAGCCCGTCGGTGGCTCGGGCGTCGGGGCGGTCGACCTCATCGTCGTCGAGCTCGAGGACTCCACCGGCGCGTGCGGCCTGGGCTTTTCCTACGTCATCGGCGGGCACGGCAGTGCCGCGGTGCTCGCGTGCGTGGAGGACCAGCTCGCCCTCCACGTACGGGGCCGTGACGTACCGCCCCCGCGCGTCCTGTGGCGCCAGATCGCCGCCGGCTTCAACCGCACCGGGACCGGTCCGAACCTCGTGGCCCTGGCGGCCATCGACCTCGCCGTGTGGGATCTCGACGCCCGCATCCGCGACTGCTCCCTGGCGGAGGCCCTTGGCGGGACAGGACGGTCCGTGCCCGTCTACGGGAGTGGCGGGTTCCGGCCTGGCCAGTCCCCGGCGGAGGCCGTCGAGGCGGCCCTCGCCCACGGCGCGCGCGGGCTCCGGGGTGTGAAGCCGCGCGTGCAGGGCGCACCGGCGGACACCGTCCTGCTGGCTGCCCTACGGCGCGCAGTGCCCGACGAGCTGTACCTCATGCTCGATGCGAACGAGAAGTGCGACCTGCCCGCCGCCCGGTGGCTGCTGCACGCGGCGCGGGACCACGGCGTGCTGTTCGTGGAGGAACCCCTGCCGGCGGATGCGGTGGCCGGCTACCGATCGCTCGCGGCCGGCGGCGGCGCGAGCATGGCGGCCGGCGAGCACTTGCAGGGACGGTCCGCGTTCCTGCCCTTCGTCGCCGAGGGCCTCGTGTCGGTCGTCCAGCCGGACCTGGCCATGGCCGGAGGGCTGACGCCGATACTCGACCTCGCAGTGCTGGCCGACGCGTTCGGCGTGGCGCTCGCGCCCCACTTCCTGCCGGGCCTGTTCGTCCATGTCGCGGCGGCCGCGCCCGCACTCACGTGGCTCGAGGAGTTTCCGTTGCTCGAGCCCCTTTTCGAGGGCTGGCCCGCACTCGATCCGCACGGCTGCCTGCGCCCGCGCGACGTACCTGGTCATGGCCTGGTGCTGGCACCCGAGGTCCGCGCGCAGCTCGCCTGACCCCCGACACTCGCCCGGCGCGGTCTGTCGCTATGATGATGCCGTGTCCGACCGTCCCGACGAGGCCCCGTCTGCCGGCAGGCTCCTGCCCACCACGCTCGTCGGCAGCTGTCCGCAGCCGGCATGGCTCATCGATCGGGACCGTCTCGCGGGGGTCTTTCCGCCCCGCGTCCGCATGCGTGACCTGTGGCGCGTCGCCGACCCCTGGCTCACCGAGGCCCAGGACGACGCCGTCCGCCTGGCCGTGCGCGCCCAGGAGGAGGCCGGACTCGACATCGTGAGCGATGGGGAAATGCGGCGGGAGTCGTATTCGAACCAGTTCGCCACGGCGCTCGACGGCATCGACCTCGATCGTCCCGGCACCGCCACCAACCGGTCCGGCCGGCCGATTCCCGTGCCCCGCATCGTCGGGCCGATCCGGCGTCGGCGACGCGTGTTCGACCGCGACCTCGCGTTCCTGCGCTCGGTGGCCCGCCGGCCCGTGAAGGTCACGGTGCCAGGGCCCTTCACGATGCTCCAGCAGGCGCAGGACGATCATTACGGCGACGAGGAGCGCGCGGTGATGGACTACGCGGCCGCCGTCAACGAGGAGGTGCGCGAGCTGGTCGCCGGGGGGGCCGCGGTCGTGCAGATCGACGAGCCGTGGATGCAGGCCCGTCCGGACCGGGCGCGCCGGTACGGCGTGGCCGCCCTCAATCGCGCCCTCGAAGGCGTGACGGGCGTGACGTGCGTGCACGTCTGCTTCGGATACGCGGCGATGGTGCAGGCCCGGCCCTCGGGCTACTCGTTCCTGCCGGAACTGGCCGCGTGCGTCTGCACCCAGGTGTCGGTCGAGACGGCGCAGTCCGGCCTCGACTGCCGGGTCCTGGGCAACCTGCCGGAGCACCAGATCATGCTGGGGGTGATCGACCTCTCCGATCCCGCGGTCGAATCGCCTGACGTGGTGGCCGGACGAATTCGTCGGGCGCTGCCGCACGTATCCGCCCGGCGCCTGGTGGTGTCGACCGACTGCGGCATGAAGTACCTGGACCCCGACCTCGCCTATGCCAAGCTCCGGGCCATGGTGGCGGGCGCCGATATCGTGCGGCGCGAGATCGAGACGGCCTGAACTCGAGGTCGTGCGAGGTGCGCCTGGCGCGCGTCTCCCGCACGGCGTCCGCCGTTCACGAGCCGGCGGTGCGACCGGCGGCGACCGGCGGACTACGCATCGGTGGGGGAGGCCGCGACATCCGGTGCCGCCGGCTGGCGGGACAGGAGCCGGGTAGCCCGGTAGTCGCGCAGCGCGGGTGTGGTGACCGCGAGTGCGCCGGTCGCTGCCAGGCAGCCCAGGCCGCCCGCCACCACCGAGAGCGGTGCGCCGACGAGCGTCGCCAGCACCCCGGCCTCGAGCTCACCGAGCTGTGGACCGCCCTGGAAGAAGATCATGTTGACGCCAGCCATGCGCCCCCGCAGCCGATCGGGCGTCTCGAGCTGTCGCACCAGGTTGCGGATGATCATGCTGACGGTGTCGGCCATGCCCGTGAGGGCCAGGCACAGGAACGTCAGCCAGAACCAGCGCGAGAGGCCGAAGCCCACCGTCGCCACGCCGTAGGCGGCCACGGCCCACAGCAGCACCTTGCCGCGGTGCTCGATCCGGTCCGTGAAGACGACCATCACGCCGCTCATCGTCACCGCGCCGAGCGCCGGCGCGGCGTAGAGCCAGCCGTAGCCCCGCGCGCCCACCTGCAGCACGTCCTGCGCGAAGATGGGCAGCAGGGCGGTGGCCGACGAGAAGAACGTCGCGAAGAAGTCGAGGAGCATCGTCGAGCGGATCAGGGGAGAGCGGAAGACGAACCGGAGGCCCTCGGCCGCCGCGCCCCACGTCACGCGGTTGCCGCCGGCCGCGTCGCCCTGGGGCTCCTCGACCTGGCGCATCAGGCAGAGGACCACGATGACGGCGCCGAACGACACGGCGTTGCCCAGGTACACCGTCGTCAGACTGGCCGAGGCGATGAGCATGCCCGCGAGCGTCGGACCGGCGACCGACGCCACCTGGACGCCGATGGCGTTGAGGCTGATGGCGTTCGGCAGGTGCTCCCGTGGCACGAGCGACGGCAGCAGGGCGTGCCGGGCCGGGAGGTCGAAGGCGCCGATGGCGGCGCCAGCGGCGGCCAGCGCGTAGATGGGCCACACCGAGGTCAGGCCGAGCCACGTGACGAGCGCGAGTGCCGCGGCGACACCCGCCGCCCCGGTCTGGGTGACCAGCATGAGGCGCCGCCGATTCACGGCGTCGGCGACAACCCCGCTCAGCATCGAGAAGACGACGATCGGGACGACTTTCGCCAGGCCCACCGCGCCCAGGGCGAGTCCTCGCTGTCCGGGCGGCACGAGCAGCGACACATGCCACAGCAGCGCCGCGTTCTGCATGCTGGAGCCCGTGAAGGAGCACACGAGCCCGACCCAAAGCAGCCGGAAGTTCCGGTGACGAAGCGCGACGAGGGGAGAGGGGCGGCTGGCCAACGGGAACGCTTGGCCATTGTACGTCCCACGGCCGTGCGGCCCACGGCGGCTCCGTCGCGGACCGCGATGTAGAATGGCCCGATGCAGGATCTCATCCGCAAGCTGCTCCTGGAACTGGGCGAGGATCCCGACCGGGAGGGGCTCCAGCGCACGCCGGCCCGTGTCCAGAAGGCGATGTCCTTCCTGACGAGCGGCTATGCGGCCGACATCGACGTCGTGCTCAACGATGCGCTGTTCACCGTCGACTACAGCGAGATGGTGATCGTCAAGGACATCGACTTCTACAGCCTGTGCGAGCACCACCTGCTGCCGTTCTTCGGCAAGTGCCACGTGGCGTACATCCCGCGGCGCCGGGTCATCGGCCTGAGCAAGATCCCGAGGCTGGTGGACGTCTTCGCGCGGCGACTCCAGATCCAGGAACGGATGACCAACCAGATCGCCGAGACCATTCGCGAGAAAATCGACCCGATCGGGGTGGCGGTCGTCTGCCAGGGCACGCACCTCTGCATGTCGATGCGAGGGGTCGAGAAGCAGAATTCGGTTGCGGTCACCAGCGCCATGCTGGGCGCGTTCCGCGATCAGGCACGGACACGGATGGAGTTCCTCGAACTCATCAAGCTGCGCGGGCATGCCGGCGTGCTGCCGGGGATGCCCGCCGAGGCGGGATTGGCCTGTGTGGAGGACTGACCGCGCCCTCGTCCTGCTCCTGCTGCTGACGCTCTGTGCGACGGCCGGGCTCGCGCAGGGCCGCGCCGCCGCCACCCGCACCGAAGCCGCGACGTTCGCGTGCCCGTCCCCGCTGGGCATGGGGCTGGCCACCGGTCGCAGCTACTGTGACGTGCTCACCGGGCGCGAGCAGGCCGAGGGCATCCTCATCGATCTGCCTCCGCACACCGGGCCCCTCACGCTCTCCTTCGACCTGCACAACCGGCACACCTATTCCGAAGACCTGATCCGGGGGAATCGTGCCTTCCGGCAGTACACGGCCACCATCGGGGTGCTGACCGCCGACAACACGCTGATTACCCGGGCGATCATCCAGAGCGAGTTCCGCGTGGCCGGTGATCTGCTGGACCGTATCGGCGGCGGGGCAGGCCCCGGGGGCGTGAAGGCCGTGGCGCCCACGGGCACAGAACCCATCGTCGTCACCATCCCGGCGGGGGAGTCGCGCGTCAGCATTCTCGGTGAGAAGCTCACGGTCATCAGGCCCGACGGTACCGACAACTTCACGGCCCCCGGTCGTCCGATCGCGCTGATCAGCAACGTGATGCTGGAGTAC
>JABFRY010000101.1 GCA_013140955.1 Acidobacteriota bacterium | reverse complement strand
GTCCGGGTCCGCCGGGGCCGCCGGGGCCACCGCCGCGCGCCGGAGCCGGTGGCGGCGTCAGCAACTCGGCAAGGTTGGCGGGGTTGGGCGTGGCCGCCGTGATGGTCGCCTCGAACGAGGTGAGGCCCGCCTGCTTCTGCACGATGCGGCCGGGAACCTGCACGCCGCCCCTGTCCTGATAGTTCGAGTACTCGAACTCGACCAGGAGGTCGCCCACCACGGCGTTCTCCACCCGCGTCTCCACCTTGGTGACAAGGTTCTGGCCGTTGATGTAGCCGGTGACGGTATAGGGCAGACCGGACGGCGACATCAGTCCCGCCGGCGAGAACGACACCACCTGCTGCCCGCCCTCCTGGCGCACCGTGGCGCCGCCGGCCGCGGCCGCGGCCTTCAGGAAGCCCCAGGGCGTCGTGAGGACGTTGAGGGCCTGGCCGAAGTTGCCTGCCGCCTGCTGTCCGCTGACGTTCTGCTGGAACTGGCCCGGCATCGGGTTGGGCACGTCGGCGGTGGGTGCTGGCTGGGTGGCGCCGAAAGCCCGGGACACGAGGTCGGCGGGCTGCGCCGGGCGGTCGAACCGGACCGTGCGCGTGTACTGGGGAATCCGCGTGTCGTTCACCGTCCCAAGCGGATCACCGAGCGCCTTGCTCTGCCCGAAGGCGCCGTTGCGGGCACTGCCCGAGTAGGTGATGGCGTTGAGTGTCTCGACACCCATGGCCCTTGACGCCGCGGCCACCACCGCTCCCGCATTTTGTGCGGCGGCGCCCAGGGGTAGAAGGGTCACGAACAGTGTCGCAACCGCTAGCGTTCTGATCGGCATGCGTGCCTCCAAAGTGTTCATCCAGGTCGAAATCGGTGAGGGAGCGTCGGCTATATACAGTCGTGACAGCCTGTCCCGTTTACCTGCCTGTCCACCGAATTGTCATCAGCGGTCGCGGCCGTGGATGCCCGGCCGCCACGCGACCCCAGCTCAGGAGACGCGGGGCTCGCAAGCGCCTGGGCGGCGACCGGGCCTGTCCCTGCCACGCATGCCTACGACGCCGCCAGCGCCGGCGCCACCTTGTGCCAGAACTCGGAGCGATCGTTCGTGCACGGAAGGGCCTCGTCCGGCACGGGCACGCCGAGGTGCGCGCACCGCGGGCCCCAGCCGTCCTTCACCTGGAAGACGAGGCGCTGCGACGAAGGGATGGCGGCCTTGACCGCCGCGTTGTGCGCCACGTGGGGATGCGGACCAGTTCGGCTGTCAAGTCGACGGTCTCGTCGGCGCAGGCGGCGAGCACGCGATCGGCGGGCGCGGACCTCATCTGGCGCCAGTCTTGCCGATCGTCGCGCTCCGCCTCCGCCAGCAACTCAGCGCTCGGCTCCGGGGCCAAGCGTGGTCGGCTTATTGACTGAATTCGTAGCAGCCGCCAGGCTGCCGCAACACGCCTCTCGGCGCGAACCGCCGGCAGTCTGGCGGGCTTTCAACCTTGCCGATTCCGCCGCAACGTGGAGCGTTCGAGTTCGCAGGACCGGGTTCGCAGCAGTAGAAGCCGACGTCGTCGCATTGCAGGGCGATCCCTGGGTGTTCATCGATCAACCCCGTCGCGCAGTCCGGACGTCCTATCCACTGGAAGCCCGCTATGGGTGGCGCCGCTTGGCACGTGGCCGGCAGCACGTCGGTCGATGTTCTCGCGACAAACGTCGCGACGGCGACCAGCGGTCCACTGCCGTCCAACGTGAGAGTGCAGACCTGCACGCCAGGCGCGCAGTTGCCGCTCCACCCCAGAAATCGCGTCGTGGACGTGTCGTTCGCGTTCGGCAGCAGCGAGACGGTGCCGGCCCCAAACGTGAAAGTGCAGGGTGAGAGCGCCGCACCGCTGAAGCTGGTCCCGCACTGGATGCCACCCGGGTTGCTGGTGACGTGGCCACTCCCGTTGACCATCACGCTCACCGTGAAGATCTTCCTGGCGCGGAGAGCGAGGGTCATCGGCGCGCTGTCGGTCCGATCCGCGCGCAGGCTTCTGTTCACGACGAGCACATCGTAGTTCGCAGGATCTGTGAGCGTGGCGGGCGCACGCGCATACATCGTATAGATCGCAGGACTACTGCTGACGTTGACGTCGACAATCTGGAAGTAGCCCGCGTCAGGCGGGGCTGGCGTTCCCGAGTTCAACGCCAGCGGCGTGATCGACCCATCGAGGGCACGCAGCGACACGGCGAAGGTGCTGCCCGCATTTGCGAGAAATACGACTCGGACGCCGCGACCGCGCGTCGGCAGTACCTCCAGAGCGCCGCTGGTCGAGTATGAGGCCCAAGTATTGGCACCTCCTGGGTCCGGAATGTGAAGCTGGCCGAACGTTGGCGGCGGCATGGGCTGCGGGGGCGACGTGCCAACGCCGCCACAGCTCGCCAGCAGGCTGACCAGAAGCACTGGCCAGAGGTGTCTCGATAGGTCAGTCCGCATCGTCGCCTCCTGTTGGGTCCCTCAGTCCGAAGTCGTCTCCCGTCACCGTCCACACCGTCGTTCTACCGATTGCCGGTAGCGCCGCTCAAATATGGCGGACCGGCGGATCACGGCGGTGTCCCGTTCGGGAACGGTCGCGCAGCGATCGAGAATCGGGTGAGCCGATGATTCCGTGTGGGATTGACGCTCCGCATCAGTCCATCCAGGCGGCTCATCGGCGAGTAGATTCCGGTGATGCTCGAGTTGGGCCATGTGCGACTGGTCGAGATGATGCGACCGACCGACGCAAAGTCGTTGTCTCGCCACAGGACATAGACGATTTCGTCGCCGCGATCGGCAGACGTTTCCGGGTACATCGGGCACATCCCAGCCGCCACGTTGAACGGAGATAACGCTCCGATCGCTCCAGTACCGTCGCGAAGCGCCAGGACGTCGTCAGTCGGTCTCCAGACGCCACTCGAGAAGCGGACCGCGTGATAGGTCCGATACTGCGCCCCGGTCTGCGCCACGAACAGAATGCTGACGGCTGCGGGTCTTGATGCCACGATCGCGGCGCTCACGACTTGGCCATAGGCGCCACCGAGCGCCTGGCCGACGTCCTGCCAGGGAGAGACGCGACTGAAGCGAAGCGATGTCGCGCCCGACTCGCTGGTGGCTGTGCCGAACTGATCGGCCACGCTCAGGTAGAGCCCGCCGTTTCGCCTGGCGATCATGTGGAGCTGCCGGGTGGTGACGTCGTCATCGACCTGTGTCATCGCGCAGAGCACCGCCCCGTCGCCGGCCTGATCACCGACTCCCGCGACGCGCGGTGTGGGCGGGTTGGCCGGGCCAATGAGCGGCCCGGACCGATTGGGGACGAACCGGTCGTCGCCGTAGAGCAGATCCTGAATGAATCGCGTCGACGGCGCGGTCGTCCCCGGTGGCGGAACGACCACCTCGAAGAGCGACGTCGTGCGAAGCGCGTTGTCCTCGGTGCGGGTCCCCGCGCAGGCAAAGACCTGGGGGTTGGCGACACCAACGGACATCAACTGTGGCGTCGTCAGCGCCCCGGCGGTGGCGTCGTCGATCTCGTTGCCGGCGTTCGCGCTGCCTGTCGCGAACGGGGCGGCGGACCATGCGCCGGTCAGGTCCTGCATGTCGAGCGCCCAGCGGCTCGCCTGGTTGTCGCTCGACGAACGCGGTGCTGGGTGACTTGTGGCGCGAATCACGACGGGAGCCGTCACGCGCCGGAACCACACCTCGCTCCAGCCATAGCTCTCGTTGTCGTTGACGACGAACGGGTTGAGTCGAACTCTACCGGAGACTCGGGTGAAGTGGTTGGCCGCGGCCTGATCGGTCCGGGTGGTCGACATGACCTGCCGGATCCGTGGCGCGTCGATCGTCTCCGCGATCATCACGCTACAGAACGGGTTGACGGGCCAGGTTGCCGGACCACTAGGTCCGCCCCCAGTCGAGCCGCATCCGGCCACCAGTGTGGCGCCGACAAGGGTCACCATGGCAAGAGCCGTCAGCCCGGCCTGACCGGCGGCGCACCCTGATGCGCAAATCGGGCGACCGCGCTTTTCGCCGATCTTGTTGGTCACGAGGCCTCCTTGAATGACGCGCAGTGGCGTCGCTACTTGTAACAACGATGGGCCGTTCAATTCCGTACGCGTGAGGTTGGTCGGCTCGCCAGCGGTTCCCAACCCGAGGCGCCGCTTCGTCAAACAGACCACCGCTGTTCGACGGTACGGCCTCGCACTGGCCCGTGGTGACACGGGCTGTCGAGGCAGAGCCGGGGAGCGTGACGGTGCCCGGGGTCACGAGAGCGGCCCCTGGGCAATGAGCAGGTACGTGTGGGAAGCGACGCCCACGAACCTCGCCGATTCGCACAGCGTGTAGAAGGGTGCTGCCGCTCGCGCAGAACTAGCCGTTCGCGCTCGCTGAGCGTTGACCAAGTCCGCGCGGCGAATCTTCACGCGAGCACGGGGGACAAGCAGGGGGACAGCCGGGGTCCACAGCCAAACTGATGTGTGTCAGAATCCCGGCGAGTGTCCTCCGCCTCCGGAGCCAGTGGTGAGGCCAGTCTCCCGTCCTGTCGCGAAACTGAGCCCTCCCGTCCAACCGCGACTACTGACACGGTCGCGGCTCTTCAAGCCGATCGTCAGTGATGGGCAGCGTCACTCCGCCGCCGGCTGGAGGAACAATTCTGTCTCCTGACGGCGTACAGGTCTCTCGAATGACCCGCGCAGACACCAGTGACGCCTACGTGTAACACCGGCGCGAAGCACCGCGGCGCAGCGACAGTCTTCCTGTGCGCTCATTGAGCGCTAGCCACTTCGGTGAAGCAGCAGATGCCCACAGAGCGCTGCATCGCTGGCCGAAACGGCCGGCGGCACCTGACCACTGCCAGGCGAGCAGGCTTGCCTCCTATTGGTCACAATTCGCCGGGCTGCAATAGTCGCCCGTGGCAAGATTGGCTGCCCCCCGGGTCGCGCGCGTCTGACTCCGGGGCTGGACCGTCCCATGCGATCGCCACGCCGCCCCGTCGCGAAGTTGAGTCCACCGGTACAGCCACGGGTCCTGTCCCGGCCGCGATTGTTTGCCAGAATCGATGCGGGCCTGGACGCCGGATGCTTCTGGATCCCGGGACCGGCAGGCGCGGGCAAGACGGCGCTCGTGGCGTCGTATCTGAAGGTCCGGCAACAGAAGTGCGTCTGGTATCGACTGGACGAGGGGGACGCCGACATCGCGACGTTCTTTCACTACCTCGCCCTGGGGATCGACGGCGCGTCCCTCAGGAGGAAGCCAGCGCTTCGGGACCTGACGCCGGATCACCGGCAGGGAGTGACGACGTTTACGCGCCGGTTCTTCGAGCGCCTCGGCGAGCGCTTCGGGGCACCGGTCGTGTTGGTATTCGACAACTATCAGGACGTCGGCCACGACTCCCTGCTGCACGAGCTGGTGCCGCTCGGCATCGGTGCGCTGCCCAGACACGTCTCGACCATCCTGATCAGCCGTGACGGCCCACCTGCCTCGTTCGCCGCCCTCGAGGTCGCGCGGACGCTCACCGCGCTGTCGCCGGATGAACTGATCCTGACCCGACAGGAGGAGGCAGCACTCGTGTCCCTGGCCTACCCGCGTGTGGGCCGCGCCAGGACGCTCGTCCTGCGCGAGCGCGTTGCCGTGGCGCAAGGGTGGGCGGCCGGCGCCGTGCTTCAGATGGAGTACGGCGGCGGGGAAGGACGACCGACTCCTGACGGTGCGAGCCAGTCGCCACCTGCGCTCTTCTCGTACCTGTCCAAGGAGGTCGTGGGGCGCCTGCCCGACTCGCTTCGCGCGTTCCTGCTTTCGGTGTGCGTGTTGAGAGAGATGACGGTGGCCATTGCGGAGGCAATCAGTCACTCGCCGGACGCGAAGCAGCACCTGGAGCGGCTGCACCGCACGCGCAACTTCACCGAGCGAATCGACCGTGACGAAACGTGGTACCGCTTCCATCCGCTGTTTCGAGCGACGCTCCTCGAACTGGCCGCGTGCACCCACAGCGGCGCCAACCTCCAGGCACTCCGCCGCCGCGGAGCGGAGTTGTTCTTCGAACGGCGTTTGGCGGGAGAAGGCATGCACCTCCTCTTCGACGCAGGCGCATGGCACGAGGCGGCGGACCAGATCTGTGCCATCGCGCCTGAACTGATGGCCCAGGGCCGCGTGGATACGCTGGTCGCTTGGATCGCCCAGATTCCGCCAGACGTACGCGACCCACGGCCGTGGCTGACCTACTGGCTTGGTGCCGCCCGCATGCCAGCCGACCTCGCGCTGGCGGTAGAGCTGTTCAAGACTGCCTTCCACGGTTTCCAGACCGCCAGCGACCAGGTCGGGGCCATCGCGTCGTGGAGCGGCGCGGCCGCGTCGATGACCATCGCGATGGGCGACCTGAGCGAGCTGGATGCGTGGCTCGACCTGTGCCCCTTTCGGGTGCCGGACGACCTCCCATCGCTTCCACCGCCGCTCGCACTGCAATCAGCTGCGGCGATGGCACAGTGCCTGGTATGGAGGAGGCCCGGCGATCCACTCACAGAGCAGTGGATGGCGTTCCTGAAGCGACTCTGGGAGCAACTCGGCAGGCCCCAGCCGACCCCCGCGCCGTTCCTCGTGACCTATCAGCTCTGGAAAGGCCGTCTGGACGAGGCGAAGGCCATTTCCGACGCCAGCGGACCACGAACGCCCGATGCCGGCGACCCGGCCGCCACCTGCATGGCTTGCTACACCGAGTCGGTGCTGGCATGGTTCGAAGGTGATGCGCCGCGCTGTGTTGCCGCTGTGAGCCGCGGCCTGGAAACCAGCCATCGCGAAGGCACGCACAACTGGGATCACCAGATCCGCAGCCAGGCCGTCTACAACGCCCTGTTCCAGGGCGACATCGACGAAGCGGTGCAGTGCCTCGAACTCGTGCGCCCGCCAACGCTGACGCCGAGCGCAACGGGACAGCACTACCGGTTCCTGCTCTCCTGGTGTCATCTGCAGCGCGACGACTTCGCCCGCTCGTGGGAGTGCCAGAATCCCAGCAACTGCGTGGCCGCCGTCGTGGCTGGCCCAGTCCCCGAAGCGGTCGGCCTCATCGTCAGTACGCATGCGGCACGCGAGCTTGGGCGTCGTGACGACGCGGCACGCGGCCACAAGCGGCTGGCGGCCCTGGCCGAGTCGATCGATAGCGACCTGTTCCGCTTCGGGGCTGGCTTTCTCGGTGCCGCCTTGGCGATGGACGACGGCCACCTCGAGAAGACCGTAAGCCTTCTGACGTCGGCACTCGCCCTCGGGCGCCGCCGGGGATTCATGGGATACATCGGATGGCACGCTCGGACCGTGGCCAATCTGTGCGCTGTCGCGCTGCGAGCAGGCGTCGAAACCGACTATGTCGTGCGGCTCCTGCGCACGCGTTGGCTGCCACTGCCTGGTGGGGGCGACGTCCCGGACGCATGGCCCTGGCCGATCAAGATTCGGACGCTCGGTGGATTCTCAATCGAAGTAGACGGCGAGATACTCTCCTGGCGGCGCCGCCTGCCACGACGACAGATGGACGTGCTGAAGCTGTTGATCGCCGCAGGCACCCGCGGGGTGCCGCAGCAAGTGGTCATGGACACGCTGTGGCCCGAGAGCGACGGTGACGTGGCGAAGGAGACGCTGGACAAGACACTCCAACGTCTCCGGCGGCTGCTGAGATATCCGGGGGTGATGCCGAGCGTGGCAGGCGTCCTGCGCCTCAATCCGGACCTGTGCTGGGTCGACGCCGTCACGTTCGAACACCTTGCCGAACGTGCCCAGCAACGCGCCGACGCCCGCACGTCGGCGCCCGCCCGCGAGCGGGCGCTGGCGCTGTATCAGGGGCCGTTCCTGCCCGGGGATGAGATTGAGCCGCGGCTGCTCGCCACTCGCAGCCGACTGGCGAGCACCTTCAGGCGCCTCTCAGCGCGTTAGCCCTCCCGGCCGCCTGCGGGGCAACAGGAGCGCCTCATGCGCACGACCTCAGGGATGAGCGACATCTCAGGAGACAGTGAACGCCGGCCCCTGGTAGGTCTCGTCGGCCGGATTGGCTGGGACGATGACACAGCCTGGCGATGCACCGGTCACGAGGGCGTTGGACACCAGGACCCTGCCTGCAGTCACCAAACCGTCCGAATCCGCACCCGCCGCCATCGTGATCACAGGTCGGGCCTTCTGGGCGCAACCCAAGGACACACGAAGGAATCGCTGCTATCTCAGATGAGAGCGGCTGGCTCGATGTTGTCGCGATACGCGAGCACCCGGACAAGGCATCGCGCACGCAACCGCCGACAGTGAAAGGAAATGGTGCGCCCTGCAGGACTCGAACCTGCGACCTCCTGGTTCGTAGCCAGACGCTCTATCCAGCTGAGCTAAGGGCGCTTCGGGGACGGATTGTAGGCCCACGGAGACCGCGTCTCCGGCGGACACAAACAGGCACTATAGCACACGGCCCGGCCGTTTCCGCCCACTTCGCGCGCCCCGCGCCAGCCTGTGCCAGGGCCGCAGCCGTCGACCCGGAGCCATCTTTTCCCAACCCGCCGGTCAGGCTTCTCGGCTATACTCCTGCGGCTTTCCTTCCCGGCTATCTGTCCTTCCCTGGAGCATGCACACATGAAGAGAGTCAGCACGCTGGCCGCCGTCGTGGCGCTCGTCACGACCGTTGCGGCCTGCAGCCAACCGACCGGGACCCTCGAGTCCACGTCGGAGGCCCTTGGCACCGCGGGTATCAACTCGATCGAATTCTCGGGCTCGGGCCAGTGGTATCAGTTTGGCCAGGCCCCGGCACCCTCCCTCCCGTGGCCGCAGTTCGACGTGACCAGCTACACGGCCACCATCGACTACGCCGCACCGGCGGCACGCGTGCAGATGACGCGCTCGCAGACGGTGGAACCCGGTCGGCAGCGCCCCGCGCCCGTGGAACAGCGCCCCGACCAGTACGTGAGCAGCGGGTTCGCCTGGAACATGGGCGGGCCGGCGGGCCAGCCGCC
>JABFRY010000477.1 GCA_013140955.1 Acidobacteriota bacterium | reverse complement strand
AACAGGGCCTCGAGCAGCCATTCGGCAGCCGCCGGCTCGCCCGCCTCCGCCAGATCGCGGAACCGGTGCTCGGCATCCTCCGGCAGGCCGCGGCGCAGCTGCAGCCGCGCGAGGCGGAACGCCACGCCGCGATCCCCTGGGGCCTGTGCGAGGTAGGCCTCGTAGCCGGTCGCGGCGCGCACGCGGCAGTCTTCTTCCCGGGCCGGATCCAGCAGGCCCGTGAACGCGTAGTCGTCGTAGTGCGACGCCAGCGCCAGCACCGCGAGTGCGTCCGCGCGCGCGTCGGCACCACCGCGTGCGTCTGCGTTCGCCTCCCCGCCCGCGCCTGCGCCTGCGTCTGCGGCCGCGCCACTCGCCTCAGCGAAGCCCCGCGCCGCCTGCTCCAGGCGCAGGGTCCGCTCGAGGAACTCGTGCTCCAGTCGCGCGATGGCGGTCGCCGCCTGGACGCGCACGACGTTGGCCTCGTCGCGCAGGGCGGTCTTGAGGGCCCCGGCGAATGCCGGCCGGAACTGCTGCGCAATGATGGCCACCACCGCCTGGCGCTGCGGGACGGTGCCGAAGGCGAGCACGTCCAGGAACGGCGTCACCTGCTGTGCGTCCGGCCTGTCGCTGGCACGCTGCCCGATGCGCCGCCACAACTCCGCCTCCTCATCGACGTGGCTCGGAGGGAACAGCATCGTGTGCCAGGCCTCGAGCGACGTCGCATGCCGGGCATGGCGCCGCTCGACGAACATCGCCAGGATGACACCAGCCGCACCGAACGGACCGAAGGCCGCGGTCGCCAGCCACAGCAGGAGCGCGTGGCGGTCGCCTCGACGTCCCGGCACGCGGGCCCACCAGCCGGTCAGCGCGACGAGCACGGCATACCCGACGGCCATCGTGCTCAAGGGCGCACCAGAGCGGAGGCCGGTGGTGACCACGCCGATCCAGAGCGGCAGGAGCACGGCCGCGGCGAGCAGCGTGCCGGCAGGGGCCCTGCCGGTGCCGTGACGGATGGCGCCACGCGCGGTCATGCCACCAGATCCGCTTCTGCGGGCGTCCCGCGCTGATCGGTGCGTGACGGGAGCTGGTCGGCCCGGCTGAGGACGCGGACCTGCGTGGTGCACGGCACCGGATAGCCGCGTGCCTCGCTGAGGCCCTCCACCAGCTTGCGCGCGACCACGACGACGCCGTCGGCGGTCGCACCCGGGAGCAGCACGGCGAACTGCGTGCCCGGGGGTTCGTGGTTGAACGCCAGGTCCGTCCGTCGCAGCACGCGCCGCGACACCTCGCCGAGCGCGGCCGGAATGGCCTGTCGCTCGTCCGCCGGCAGGTCGTCCGTGTTCACGCGGAAGAACAGCAGGGTCAGGTCGAATCCGAAGCGCAGCGCGACCTCCGTCATGTACGCCGCCTGGCGATCCAGGAACGTCATGCCGTAGAGGTGTGTCGCCGTGTCCTCGATCTGGCTGGCCGCGTGGGTGCACGCGTTGGCGTACGACGCGGCGATCCACTCGGTCATCGCCGTGAACGTCTGAAGGCTGCTCAGGTTGAAGTCCAGGAACGCGAGGTCTTCCACCTTCAGCATGCCCAGCAGCCTGCCGCTCGACGGATCGATGAGCGGTCCGGCCATCAGCCCCTCCCCCGCCAGGGCCGCCTCGCCCACCTCGGTCGAGACCGACACGACGCGCTGTCCACCGA
The DNA here is from genome assembly GCA_013140955.1 of Acidobacteriota bacterium. GTDB lineage: Bacteria > Acidobacteriota > Vicinamibacteria > Vicinamibacterales > UBA2999 > JABFRY01. The sequence goes on along the minus strand of JABFRY010000477.1, from coordinate 1,154 downwards.
CGACGGCCTGGAACAGGGGCGTGCCAGGGCCGAAGCGTTCCGCCCGCGAGGCGCCCGCGGCCCAGCCCTGCGCGGCGGCGAGCACGAGCGTGTCGCCCTGCAGGCGGTAGATCGAGAACGCGCGCGCGTTCAGCGCCACGGCCATCAGGTCCGCGGCGCCGGCCAGCACGCGCCCGGGGTCCAGGGTCTCGAGCGCCCGTGCGGCCTGGAACATCCCCGTCGCCGTGCGGAGCTGTCCGGCCAGGCGCGTCTCGAGCCGCTCCTTGGCGACGGTCATCTCGCCGTACGCGCGCGACAGCAGTTCGAGCCGGCGACGCGCGTTCGCCAGATGGCCGAGCGCCACCTCGTGGATCTGCTGGTGCCGCACGCGCAGCTCCCCCAGCACGAGGGCCGTCACCATCCAGAGCATCGGACGCAGGAGCACCTCGATCGCGTAGTCGTGAATGCTCTGCTCGAAGCCCTGGGGGGGCAGGTGCCAGGCCAGCAGCGCGACGCTCGCCGCGGCCGTCGCCATCAGGGCTTCCCGCGTGCCGTAGTGGACGGCCATCAGCAGCACGATGGCCCAGAAGGGATGCGGCTCGATGTCGGCGAAGCGATTGCCCTGCCCCCACACCCGATCAGCCACGAGCACCAGCGCCACGTACGCCAGGATCTCCACCACTGGCGCCCAGGCTGGCGGCCTGGCCTCGGAGAGTGTTTCGGAGGACTCGTCGTGAACCACCGGCGCGGGGCCGGCGGAGACGGCCTCGGCCGGTGGTGCCTCGGAGGGCCGTGTGCCCGGGGATGGCATCGGCGCGGACGGAATCATGGCACCCATGTCAGAAGCGCACCGCCAGGCGCGCACCCGTGCCCAGGACGCGCTGGGTCGTCACGATCGTATAGAGACGCCGGTCGAGCCACACCTCCAGGCCGGCGCGGGCGGCGGGCCGCGGCGTCAGGCGCGCGGTGAGGAAGGCCCCGCGGCCGCCCAGCCGGTCGGCGGTGTATCCGGCGGAGGCATCCAGCTCCCCCAGGCGACCCATCTGCGTCCGGCTCACCACGCCGAACAGGTGCACCTCCCGGCTCGAGAGCGGGATCGGCGCGAAGGCCACGTCGCCGTCCCCCACCAGGGTGGCGCTCTGACGGTGCTCCTTGTCGAGACCATACTGCAGCGT
>JABFRY010000542.1 GCA_013140955.1 Acidobacteriota bacterium | reverse complement strand
GGCGTGGCCTGCTGGGCCTGGACGGCGAGACCGAGGGCGCAGAGCGTGGCGCCCGCGGCCAATGTGAAACGCGCGATCCGCATCATGCGACTCCTCTTTTGCGCGACATCATTGCACAGTCGTGCCCGACTTCCGTGTGCGGTTTCGCTGTGCGAGACGCGCCAGGTGTCCCAGGTGTGGGCTGGAGTATGCTGCGGCATTCACACGGGACGACTTCACATGAAGCACCTCCTCCTGGCGGTTGCCGCAGCCGTCTTCGCCAGCACTGTCGCCAGCCTGGCTCAACAGGCCCCTGGCGGGGCTCCCCCGGCCGCCGCCGGGCGCGGAGGGCGTGGTCCCGATCCGCAGCAGATCGTCTTCAATGAGCGTTGCGCCTCCTGTCATGGTGTCGACCTCAATGGCGCTCGCGCGCCCAGTCTCTTCAGCAAGCCGTTCCTCGAAGGCAGCACCGACACCCAGCTGCGCGAGACCATCCTCGAGGGCAAGCCAGGCACCGACATGCCGGCTTTCGGGAACACCTTCACGCCAGAGGGCGTGGACGCGCTCGTGACCTGGATCCGTGTCCAGAGCGGCACCCTGATCGAACGCCCCGCGTACGTGGCCGACCCCAACGGCCAGCTGCTGCAGACCGGCCAGCAGCGGCTGCGCATCGAGGTCTTCACCACCGGGCTCGACACACCGTGGGGCATGGGCTTGCTGCCCGACGGACGCCTTGTGGTCAGCGAACGTCCGGGTCGCATCCGCATCATCGCCAGGGATGGCACGCTCGGCGAGCCGGTGAAGAGCACACCCACCGCCTGGGTCCGTCAGGACGGCGGCTATTTCGACGTCGCGGTCCATCCCGACTACGCGAGGACCGGCTGGATCTATCTCTCGTACTCGGAGCTGGTGCCCGGCTATGGCGGCCCGCTGCCGCCGCCCGGAGTGGCCGGCCCACCGCCAGGATTCGGACCGCTGCCGCCGTCGAACACCCGCATCGTGCGTGGGAAGATCAACGCCAGCAACGAGTGGGTGGACCAGCAGGATGTCGCCCGCCTGCCGGACGACACCTACAGCCCCTCGATCATCCACTACGGTCAACGGTTCCTGTTCGACGGCAACGGCCATCTCTTCTGGACGCTGGGAGACCGCGGTTCGCCAGCCAGCGCGCAGAACCTGAGCGATCCCCGCGGCAAGATCCACCGCGTCAACGACGACGGCACGATTCCGCAGGACAACCCGTTCGTCAACACGCCTGGCGCGCTGGGCTCGATCTGGTCCTACGGCCATCGCAACCCGCAGGGACTGGCCTTCGATCCCCTCACCAGCATGCTGTGGGAGACCGAGCACGGCCCGACCGGCGGCGACGAGGTCAACATCATCGAGAAGGGCAGGAACTACGGCTGGGGAGTGACCACCAAGGGTGTGCAGGCCGGCCTGACCCAGCAGAGCCAGCCCGGCATGGAAGACCCGATCGTCTGGTACACGCCCTCGGTCGGTCCGAGCGGCATCACCTTCTATACGGCCACCCGTTACCCCGCCTGGCGCAACACGAGCCTCTTCGTCGCCATGCTGACTGGCCAGAAGCTGATGCGGCTCGAGATCGATGGCCGCCGGATCGTGGACCAGGAAACGATCTTCGAGCAGTTCGGCCGCGTACGCCAGCTCATCACGGGGCCGGATGGGCTGTTCTACCTGCTGTTGCAGAATCCCACCGGGCGCGGCACGACGATTCCCGTCTTCGGCGCGGCGCCCGGCATGGTCATCCGGCTGCAGCCGGTCACATGAGGCCGCCTCCGTCCAGTGACCCGGTGCCTGGCTCGACCGGTTGCTGCATAATGCGCACGCCATGACCACCCGCCTTCGCATCCTCGTTGTCGCAGCGGTGAGTCTCGTCGCTGCCATTGCCGGTCTCGCGGCGCAGGGGCGGACGCAGCCGCTGACGATCTACTTCATCGATACCGAGGGCGGACAGTCGACGCTGTTCGTCGGCCCGTCAGGCGAATCGCTACTCGTCGACACGGGCAATGCCGGAGCGCGCGACCTGGGACGCATCGTGGAGGCCCTGCAGACAGCCGGGGTCACCAGCATCGATCACCTGTGGACGACGCATTATCACGGCGATCACGTGGGAGCGCTGCTCGAGCTCGCCCGCCGGTTTCCGGTGGGACACTTCTACGATCACGGTGCCCCGAACCCTGGCGACCGCATCGTATCCGCCGAGTTCCTGGCGGCCTACGAGGCTGTCAGCCGCGGGAAACGCACGATCGTCAAGCCGGGTGACACGCTGAAGATGGCCGGGGTCGACATCACCACCGTCGCGTCGGGGAACCAGTTCATCCGCAGCAACCTGCCCGGAGGCGGCGAAAGGAACCCGTCGTGTGAGGGTGTGCCGCGGAAGGACGAGAGCGCATACCCCGATCCCGACAACGGCGACTCCGCAGGGTTCGTGCTGACGTTCGGACGGTTTCGCACCATCGATCTTGGCGATCTGACATGGAACGGTGAATTGGACCTGATGTGCCCGGTCAATCGCATCGGCACGATCGACCTGTACCTGACCTCACATCACGGTCTCGAGAAGTCGGGATCGCCGGCGCTGGTGCAGGCCCTTCGCCCGCGCGTGGTGGTGATGAACAACGGCACGCGCAAGGGCGGCACGGCGGAGGCGTTCGCCAGCCTGCATTCGACGAGCGGCATCGAAGACCTGTGGCAGTTGCACTGGTCCTACAACGCGGGAATCGACAACGCGCCAGCGCGGTTCATCGCAAACGTCGACGACCCTGCGACGATTGCGGGGGTGCTGACCAGCCCGCCGCCGACGCCCGGCGCCCCACCGCCCCCACGCGCCGGCGGCGGGC
>JABFRY010000341.1 GCA_013140955.1 Acidobacteriota bacterium | reverse complement strand
TCCCGAATATGTTCGACGCGGCCCTCGACGGCAGCTTCCGGGGCCTGTATGTGCAGGGCGAGGACATCGCGCAGTCGGACCCGAATGTGTCGCACGTGTGGGCGGCGCTCGCGGCCATGGAGTGCGTGGTCGTCCACGACCTGTTCCTGAACGAGACCGCGCGCTTCGCGCACGTGTTCCTGCCCGGCTCCTCGTTCCTCGAGAAGGACGGCACCTTCACCAACGCGGAGCGCCGGATCGGCCGGGTGCGGAAGGTGATGGAGCCGCTGGCGGGCTATGCGGACTGGCAGGTGACGGCGATGCTGGCCGAAGCCCTCGGGTACCCGATGCGCTACACGCACCCGTCGGAGATCATGGACGAAATCGCCCGTGTCACGCCCACGTTCGCGGGCGTGAGCTACGCGAAGCTCGACGCGCTGGGCAGCCTGCAGTGGCCGTGCACCGCCGAGGCGCCTGACGGCACGCCCACGATGCACGTCGGTCAGTTCGTGCGGGGCAAGGGCCGCTTCTATCTCACCGAATTCGTGCCCACGACCGAGCGGTCGTCCGCCCGGTACCCCCTGCTGCTCACGACGGGGCGCATCCTCACGCAGTACAACGTGGGCGCGCAGACCCGCCGGACGGCCAACGTCGCCTGGCACGCCGAGGACCTGCTCGAGATCCACCCGGCCGATGCGGAGGCACGCGGCATCGAGGACGGCGACTGGGTGGGGCTGACGAGCCGGGTGGGCGCCACCGCGCTGCGGGCGCAGGTGACCGACCGTGTGCCCACCGGGGTGGTGTACACCACCTTCCACTTCCCGGACTCGGCGGCCAATCTGGTGACGACCGAAAACTCCGACTGGGCCACCAACTGCCCCGAGTACAAGGTGACGGCCGTGCAGGCCGTCCGAGTGGCCAGTCCGTCCGAGTGGCGCGCGCGTCACGCCGAGGCCGACCACGCGGCCCCGGTGGCCGCAGCAGGCGCGGCCGCTCCGCCAGTTCCGATTCCTTCGTCCGGGCGGGCCTCCTCGCCAGCCCCGGCGTCCGGGGTGACGCCCGGGGTGACGCCTGCGGTGACTCCCGTGGCACCCGCCGGAGGCGGCGCGTGAAGCCCGAACGCCTCGTGTCGATGCTCAACGACATTGCCGCCTTCTTCGCCGCGGACCCCGACCGTGCGCGTGCGGTGGCGGGCGTGGAGGATCACGTCCGGCGCTTCTGGGAGGCGCGAATGACGCGCACGATCGCGACGCCCGCTCCGGCCGCGGGCCGGCCTGCGGTCAACGAGGCCTCGTGCCCGACGAGCGCGCGGCGCGACCGCGTCGTGTTGACTTGGCCTGGTCCGCGTCGTATAACCGGACCTCTCTGCACGCGCGACACCCATCTCACGGAGTACACATCCATGGCTGCGGATTTTTTCGTTGGCGAGTCCCTCGTTGGTGAGGGGAACGAGGTCGCGCACATCGATCTCATCGTCGGGTCGAAGACCGGCCCGGCCGGCGCCGCGTTCTGCAACGCGCTGGCGAACAACAAGGACGGCTTCACCAACCTGCTCGCGGTCGTCGCGCCGAACCTGCCGGCCAAGCCCGACACCCTCATGTTCAACAAGGTGACGATCAAGGGCGCCACGCAGGCCGTGCAGATGTTCGGCCCGGCGCAGGCGGCCGTGGCCCGCGCGATCGTGGACTCGGTGGCGAGCGGCGTCATCCCGCGCGACAAGGCCGACGATTATGTCGTGCTCGTGGGGGTGTTCATCCACTGGGACGCGAAGGACGATCAGAAGATCTTCGACTTCAACTACCGGGCCACGCGCGAGGCCCTGCAGCGTGCCCTGGCCCGCACGCCGTCGGTGGACGACGTCATCAGCGCGGCCAAGACCACCACGCACCCGTTCGCCGCCGGCGCGGAACGGACGCTGGGCGTCGGAGCCTGATCGGGCGCCCGATCGACGGGACGGGAACGGGCGGCAGGGGCCCCCGTTCCCGCGTGGAGTCCTGGCGCGGTCGTGCGCCTCAACCGGCAACGGGGCACCCGACGTGCGACGCATTCTCCTGCAACTCGACACCTCCGAACCCGCCAGCGCCTTCGACGGCATCATCGCCTACGACGGCGGTGCCGACGTGGTGCTGCGCTACGGCGGCGTACGGTCGCACGCGGTGCGTGACCTGGTGCACGGCGCCATCTTCACGCGGCGGCCGAAGGACCTGCACCACACCGCCATCTTCATCGGCGGGCGACAGCTCGCCGACGGCGAGCGCGTGCTTGCCGCCGTGCACGACGCCTTCTTCGGGCGGATGCGCGTGTCCGTGATGCTCGACTCCAACGGCTGCAACACGACCGCGGCGGCCGCCGTGGGCACGATTGAGCACGCCGTCGGGTCGCTCGACGGTCGCCGCGCTGTGGTGCTGGGAGGCTTTGGCCCGGTCGGGCAGCGGGTCTGCGGCCTCCTGGTGCGTGCGGGGGCGTCGGTCGTCGCCACATCCCGTAACGAGGCACCCGAGGACCGGCTGGACGCGCTGCGCTCGCGCTTCGGCCCCCGGGTCGAGGGCGCCATCGTCCACGACCGTGCCTCGGCCGACGCCGCGCTCGACGGCGCCGCCGTCATCGTCAACTGTGGTGCCGCCGGCGTCGCGATGCTCACGGAGGACCAGTGGGCGGGCCGTCCGGGTGTGCTGGCGGTGGCCGATCTCAACGCGGTGCCGCCGGCCGGTGTGGCCGGCATCGAGGCGGGTGACCACGGCATCGAGCGGCACGGGGTGCGCGTGTTCGGGGCGCTCGGCATCGGCGGCACCAAGGTGGCGCTGCATCGCGCGTGCATCGGCCGCCTCTTCGAGCGCAACGACCTCGTCCTCGACGTGGAGT
>JABFRY010000179.1 GCA_013140955.1 Acidobacteriota bacterium | reverse complement strand
GCCATGGGCCCCGGCGGACCCGGACGTGCGGGCGGACCGCCGCCGGCGCCCATGGCCGAGCGGCTCGCCGACGGCGTGTTCAAGATTGGCGGCGGCTATACGTCGCTCGCCGTCGACATGGGGGACCATATCCTGGTTGTCGAGAGCGGCCAGAACGACCTGCGGGGCCAGCAGGCGATGGCGGCGGCCAAGCAGGCCATTCCCGGCAAGCCGATCCGCTTCGTCACCACGTCGCACGGGCACTTCGACCACGCGAGCGGCCTCGCGGCGGCCGTGGCGGAAGGGGCGACCATCCTGGCGCACCAGAACACCGAACCCGCCCTCGAGCGCTTCCTGGCCGGGCCGAGGACGCTCATGGGTGACAGCCTGTCGAAGGTGGCCAACCGCCGGGCGGATGTGGTGACGGCGGTCGGGGATCGCGACACCCGGCGCGGCACCAACGGCCGCGTCGTCGAGCTGATCCACGTCCCGAACGAACATACCGACGGCATGCTGGCCGTGTTCCTGCCGGCCGAGAAGATCCTCCACACGGGGGACGTCACGGTCGTCAACGCGAGCCCGGCGCAACTCGGCGTCGTGCGTTCGGCGGTGGCCGTCTTCAATCGGCTGAACCTCGACTACGCCACCTTCATTCCGGTCCACGCGCCGAATCCGGATCGTCCGCTCACCAAGGCGGACGTGATGGCCGCGGTCGCCTCCAACTAGCACACGCCGGGGCGGGGACCTGCGGGTCCCCGTCCTGCCCCCCCGCAGCGCACGGTCGGGGCGGGCCTCCGTTGATGCGGCCCCGTCGTTCCTACCGTCCCACCCCCGTCGTCAGCGCATTGAACAGCACACGGATGAACGCGTCCCGGTTGTCCGGACCGGGCCACGTGGGCGACCGGTCGTCGGCCAGCAGCCTGAGCGCCACGACGTCGTCCGCGTTCAGGCCCCGCCCGATCGCCATCGACACCTCGTCCCGCACGCGCCGCAGCATCGCCACGTAGGCGGCCACCTCACGCTTGTTGGTGGGCCCGCCGTGGCCCGGCACGAAGATGGTGTCGTCGTCGGCGATGGCCAGCATGGCGTCGTACGCTTGCAGGTTGCCCTCGAACGAGCCACACCGGCATCCCATGTTGGCGTCATACACGGGGTACTCGTTGGAGTGGTGCAGGTCGCCCATCACGATGACGTTGGCCGCCGGGAAGTGCACGTATGCGTCACTCGCGGAATGCGAGCGCGGTGCCTCGATGATCCGTGCTTCCTGCCCGCCCACCACGATCGTGCGGGATCCCTGGAAGGTCTCGCGCGGGAGGCCGGCTGCGTCGATGGGCGGTTCCTCTCGTCCGTTCGGTCCGGGGAAGGGCTGCGCCATCGCGTCGGCCGCCCCCTCCGTCGCCACGATGATGGCGCCGAGCCCGGCGAGGCGCACGTTGCCGCCGACGTGATCGGGGTGCGCGTGCGTATTGACGACGTAGCGGACGGGCACCGAGGTGATGTCGGCGATCCGCTGCAGCAGGCCGTCGGGATTGCGGAACTCGGAATCGACCAGCGCAGCGCCGTCCGTGCCGACGGCCAGCACGGCGTTCGAGCCACCGCGCAGCAGGTAGACGCCGTTGCGGAGCGGCACCGTCGAGGTCTGCGGCGGCGCAGGCTGGCCGGCAGCCGCCAGCGGGAGCACGGCCGGGAGCAGGGCAGCCAGGAGCAGGGCAGCTAGGAGCGGGACAGGGATCGTCGTCTTCACGGCAGGGGCTACGCCCCGGCGGGCCGGCCGGTTTACCGTGTCGCGCTCGCGCGAGAGAGCGACATGCTCGCCCTTCTCGCAGACGTCCACCAAGAGGTTGGCGCCCACCCTCTGCTCCGCGTAGACTCCACCAGCCTGCCTGCGTGGCCAGTGCCTGCCGCACGCGTCGCGGGGCTCCGGCGAACGTGCGCATGACCGCCGCTCTGGCGGGACATGTGTCCAACCGGTGAGGGAGTCATGAGAGCACGTGCTGCGGCCGTCCTTGGTGTGCTGCTGCTGGCGGGTCTGCTGGGGCCGTCTCCGGCCCTCGCGCAGGTCGACAACGAGATCTTCGGGCCCGACGACGGGACCGACGCCATGCTGCGTGCCCTGATTGCGGCGGCACCCACGATTGACGTGGAGCGGACGGACGTCACCCTGCCGGCGGACCTCGCGATCGGCCGCATTCCCGGGCTGGCCGGCGATGCGCAAGGCAACATCTACCTGATCCAGCGCGCTCCGGAGCTCGACGCCATCGTGGTGGTCGATCGCCGGGGCACCGTGCTCCGCTCGTTCGGCCGGGGGCTCTTCGAGTATGCGCACACCGTGCGCCTGGACCCGGAGGGCAACGTCTGGGCCGTGGACGCGCAGACCTCGATGGTCTACAAGTTTTCGCCGCAGGGCGAGCGGCTGCTCGACATCAGCGTGGGCGACGTGCCCGGCATCGCACGCATCCAGCGCGCGGCGGCCGACATCGCGTTCGGGCCGGGCGGGCTGGTCTACGTGGCCGACGGGTATGCCAACGGTCGCGTGGTGGTGTTCGACGCGGCTGGCCGCAAGGTGCGCCAGTGGGGCCAGCGTGGGAAGGGGCCAGGGCAGTTCAACCTGCCGCACGGCATCGCCGTCGGTCCCGACGGGACGGTCTACGTGGCGGATCGCGAGAACGGCCGCGTGCAGCTCTTCACCCCGAGCGGGGAGTACCTGCGCGAGTGGCACTACGGCGGCCGCGTGCTGAGCCTTGCGTTCTCTCCAGGCGGAGAGCTGTGGGTGAGCGCCGAGCCGAAGAGCGTGTCGATGGCCGAGTCCTACGTGATGCGCGTCGATCCCCGCGATGGCCGTTTCACCGGCAAGTTCCAGGCC
>JABFRY010000256.1 GCA_013140955.1 Acidobacteriota bacterium | reverse complement strand
CACGGAGCTGCTGCAGTTCCTGCAGCAGACCAATGGGCGAGCAGAAGGCCGTGTGCGCCGGCGGGGACACCACGTCCCGTCCGGGCTCCACGCCCCGGATCGCCACGAGTTCGGGGGTGAGCTTGGCGGCCGGCAGGATGCCGCCGTGGCCCGGCTTGGCGCCCTGCGACAGCTTCACCTCGATCATCTTGACGGCGGGCAGCGTAGCGCGCTGTGCATACGCCTCGAGATCGAACCGCCCCTCGGGAGTCCGGCATCCGAAGTAGCCGGTGCCGATCTGCCAGATCAGGTCGCCCCCGGGCTCGAGATGGTGCGGGCTGATCCCGCCTTCGCCGGTGTTGTGGGCGAAGCTGCCAGCCCGGGCACCGGCGTTCAGTGCCAGGATGGCGTTCTTGCTGAGCGACCCATAGCTCATCGCGGACACGTTGAAGATGGAGGCGGCGTAGGGCTGCGCGCAGGCGGCGTTGCCGACGAGGACGCGGCTGCACGCGTGGTCGGGTTCGGCGGGAGCCAGCGAGTGGTTGATCCACTCGTAGCCCACGCTGTAGACATCGCGCTGCGTCCCGAACGGCAGCGTATCGAGGTCGCCCTTGGCGCGCTGGTACACCACGGACCGATCGTTGCGGCTGAAGGGCCGCCCGTCGTGGTTGCTCTCGACGAAGTACTGGTTGATCTCCGGCCGGATCTGTTCGAGCAGGTAGCGCCCGTGGCCGATGAGCGGGAAATTGCGCCGGACGGCCTGCCGCGTCTGCAGCATGTCGGCCACGCCCCGGATGATGAGCGGCACGATCGCGACGAGCGACCACAGGACCGGCGGCCAGACGACGGCCACGGCAGCGACGAGCAGCAGGGTGCCCGCTGAGGCTCCCAGGAACACATGACGCATGTGTCCTGCCAATCGGCCGATTCGCGCGGCGGTGCACGGGGCCTGCGAGTCGGGACAGCGCGGCGTCGCGCCGTCCCGTGCAGTTCCATGCCGCGAGCGAGCATAGACGGGCCGCCCTGCAGCGGGCGGCCCTGGTACCCGGGTTACGCGACGCCCGCGGCCCTCAGCGCCGCCAGGACGCGCGCATCACGGAACGGCGCGCGCCGGATGCGCACCCCCGTGGCATCGAAGATGGCATTGGCGACCGCCGCCATGGTCGGCTTGCACACGGTCTCGCCCGCCCCGTAATGCGGCAGGTCGGGTCTCGACGGGTTCGGATCGCCATTGACCAGCACGATGTCGATGCGCTCCGGCGTGTCGGCGTGCGTCAGCGTCGGCGACGTCCGCCAGTCGACGCTCGTCACCTTCTCCTCGTCGAAGGTCACCTCTTCGTGGAGCGCGCGGCTCAGCCCGTACAGACTGCCGGCTTCGAGCGTGCGGCGCAGTCCCTCGGGGTTCACGATGAGCCCGCAGTCGTGACCGCACACCATGCGCCTGACGAAGACGTGCCCGGTGGTGCGGTTCACCTCGACGTCCACGATCTGCATCACGATGGTCTGGCTGCGAATGGCGTAGCCAAGGCCGCGCCCGGTCAGGACATCGCCCGTCCCCACCCGCTGGGGAGACGGACGCGGGTCCCAGCCGTAGGCCTCGAGTGCCGCGTCGAGCACGGCCAGCGAGCGCGCCTTCTTGAACCCGCTGTCCTCCTCGGGGACGGCTTCGATGAGGCGCCGGCGGAAGGCCGCCGGGTCGGCCCCGGCCGCCGAGGCCAGTTCGTCGATGAACGACTCGGATGCGAATGCCGTCTGCGGTCCGTTCGGATCGCGCAGGTTGCCCGTTCGCACCGGCGTTTCCCAGATGAGCGGCAGGCCCACGACGTGCTGGGCCACCCGCTGGTTCGGGATGCCGTACAGCTCCACCGGCGCGCCGCTGGCGCCGCGCGCCGGCGTGGTGCGGCGCTGTCCCGTGAGCTGCGCGATGAGCACCGAATCGGGTTCGTTGTAGCCGAGGTGATTGTGCGAGGCCGCGCGCGCGTCCCAGTCGTAGGCCACGAGACGCCCGGAGGCATCGAGGCCGCCACGAACACGGACGACGAAGGCCGGGCCCTTGGTGTCCCAGGCCGTCTCCTCCTGGCGCGACCACTGCAGCCGGACGGGACGTCCGATCTCCTTGGCCAGGAACGCGGCCTCGAAGCCCGCATCGTCGGCTGCCGTGCGGCCGAAGGCCTGGGGACCATCCATCCAGATCACGCGGACGCGGTCGCGCGGGATCTGGAGGAACTCCGCCACGCCGTTGCGCAGGCCGTACGACTTCATGTCGTTGGAGTAGATCGTCATCTGGTCGCCGGTGGGGTCGGCGGTGGCGTGCGCCGGGCCGATCGACGTATGTCCCTGGTAGGGGATCTCGTAGCTGGCCTCCACCACACGCGCGGCTCCGGCCATGGCCTGGTCGGGCTCGCCCGTCACCCGGGCCGGGACGCTGAAGGTGGGCGTCGTGGCGCGCATGTAGTCGAACAGGCGCTCCGAGGTCGGGAAGGGCGCCGTGGCCGGCGCGCGCCACTCGACCTTCAGCTGCCGGGCGGCCCGGATGGCCTGCTCTTCGCGCTCGCACACGACGGCCACATAGTTGCCGCGGCTCACCACCCGCACGAAGCCCGGGATGTCGCGCACCGACGCCTCGTCGAGGCTGACGAGCGTCGCACCGGCCACCGGAGGCTTCACGTTGCGCGCGTGCACCATGTTGGGCAACTGCACGCCGACGGCCCACTTCACCGAGCCGTCCACCTTGCCAGGGATGTCGTAGCGCTGCGGCGACTGGCCGACGATCCGGAGGTCCTGCACGGCCTTGAGCGGGGCCGCACCGGTGGTGCGGTTGACGTCCTCGCCGGTGAGGGTGACGTTGAAGCGCCGACCGCCGATGAGCTGACCGTAGGTCACCCGACGCGAGGGCTCCGCGGCCACCGACACGACGCCTTCGCGCACGACGAGCGCGGTCACCGGCACGCCCAGGCGCTCGGCGCCCATGTCGAGCAGCACGCGCCGGGCCTCGGCGGCCACCCGACGCATTGGCCAGCCGTCAGTCTGGAGCGCATCGGACCCGCCGGACCCGCCCTGATCGACCGTCACGTCGGTCGTGCCCATCACGCACGTGGTGTTGTCGTACGCGATGTCGAGCTCGTCGGCCATGATCTGGCGGAACGCCGTGCCCGTGCCCTGCCCCAGGTCGGTCTTGCCCACATAGAACGTGGCGGTGCCGTCCTCGCGAATCGCGATCCAGGAGTCGAGCTGGCGGAAGTCGAGATCCGGATACGGACCCGGGCCCTGCGGCGCGGCCTGGCCCTGCGCGGCCTCGAGGCCAGGTACACCCGCCGACGAGAGCGCGGCGACGCTGACGACGAACAGGCCCGAGCGCTTCATGAACTCGCGACGCGTGGGGCCGGTGGCCTCGGTCGCGCGCTCGATGTGATCCGGGATGCTGGTGAAGGGGACGCGGGTGAAGGCGTTCATGCGCGCACCTCGCGATCGCCGTGCACGCTGATTCCTGGAGTGCCGGACTGTGTGGTGCTGGTCTGTGCGGTGCTGGTCTGTGCGGTGCTGGCGTGTGGCGCGCTGGCGTGTGGCGTGATGATCTGCGGCGTGCTGGCCGGCACTGTACCAGCCGCCACTGTGCCAGCCGGCGTCGCCGCGGCCGGACCGCTCTGCGCGGAGCGCCCGGCGTCGGCGGCCCGGCGGATGGCCCGCTGCACCCGGTAGTAGGTCATGCACCGGCACAGGGTGCCGTTCATCCCCTGGCGGATCTCGGCGTCCGTAGGGTTCGGATTCCTGTCGAGCAGCGCCTTGGCCGTGAGGAGCTGGCCGTTCTGGCAGTAGCCGCACTGCGGCACCTGCTCGTCGATCCAGGCCTGCTGCAGCGGGTGCAGCGCACCGTCGCGCGACAGGCCCTCGAGCGTGGTGACCTCGGCGCCCTGCACCGTGGATACGGGCCGGACACACGAGCGCACGGCCTGGCCGCCGATGATGACGGTGCAGGCGCCGCACTGGCTCAGGCCGCACCCGAACCTCGGGCCCTCGAGGCCCAGGTCGTTGCGCAGCACGTAGAGCAAGGGGGTAGAGGTGTCCTCGACGTCCACCTCACGTGGCACACCGTTGACGGTCAGTCTGATCAGGCTCATCGGTGTCACTCTCCTCGGTCAGGTCCGGTCAGGTCGCGACGACACGGGCACAGGATGCGTCAGTGCGGGGTCTAGTGTCGATCCTCACGCCGGCGAAGGCAAGGCTCGGGGGTGCGCGGCGGCCTTGCCAGGGCCAGGGCCCTGCGGTTTAATGCCGGACACATTCGACACCTGTTGCGGGAGGGACCCCTCATGACTCGTCTCAGATGGCTGGCCTGGTCGTCCGGAACGCTCGCCGTGCTGCTCCTCTCGTGGTGGACCGTGCGCGCAGAGGTGGCCATAGCGGGTGCACCGCCAGGAGACGCGCAACCGACGGCACAGGGCCTGGCGCAGGACGTCACACGGGGTCCCGGAGCATCGCGTCGGTCACCGGTGTCAGCGGCGGCGCACGCTGGACGCGTGGGGCTACAGTCCGCTCGACCAGGTGAACCGGACCAACGTCCGGTCCCTGGCGCTCGTCTGGTCGCGGGCGCTGGCGCCAGGAGTCCAGGAGGGCACGCCGCTCGTGCACGACGGCGTATTGTTCATGCCGAACCCGCTCGACGTGATACAGGCCATCGACGCGGCCACCGGCGACGTCTACTGGCAGTATCGCCGGCAGCTCCCCGACGACCTGCAGACCTACTTCCCCACCCCGACGACGAACCGCAACCTCGCCATCTACGACAATCTGATCATCGACACGAGCGCCGACGACTTCGCCTTCGCGCTCGACGCGCGCACCGGCGCGCTCGCCTGGGACACGAAGGTGCTCGACTACCAGAAGGGCGCCCAGCAGACGTCCGGCCCGATCATCGCCAACGGCAAGGCCATCTCCGGGCGTGGCTGCGAGCCCGAGGGAGGGCCGGAGGCCTGTGTCATCGTGGCGCACGATGCGCGCACGGGCCGCGAGCTGTGGCGCACCCGCACGATTCCCGGGCCTGGCGAACCCGGCAACGAGACGTGGGGCAGCATTCCCTACGAACAGCGCCTGCATGTCGGCACGTGGATGGTGCCGAGCTACGACCCCGAGCTGAACCTGATCTACATCGGGACGTCGGTGAGTTCGCCCGCGCCGAAGTTCCTGCTCGGCGGCAACGAGAACACGCACCTGTACCACAACTCCACGCTGGCGCTCGATGCCGACACCGGGCGTATCGTCTGGTACTACCAGCACGTCGTGGATCACTGGGATCTGGACCACCCCTACGAGCGCATCCTGCTCGACACCGCCGTGGCGCCCGACCGGGCGGAGGTGCCCTGGATCAATCCCCGCGTCCAGCCCGGCGAACGGCGCCGGGTCCTCACGGGCATTCCCGGCAAGACCGGCCTGGTCTACACGCTCGACCGTGCGACCGGCGAGTTCCTCTGGGCCAGGCCCACCGTGTACCAGAACATCGTGCAGACCATCGATGGCACCACCGGCACGGTGACGATCAACCCCGAAGTGCTCTTCACCGCGATGGGCCAGGAGCGCCTGGTGTGCCCCGGAGGCGGCGGCGGGCGCAACTGGCCATCCGGCGCGTACAGCCCACTCACGGGGCTGATGTACTTCCCGCTGCAGCACGGCTGCGCCAACGTCACGGTCACGATCGACCGGCCGTCGCTCCAGTCGCTGTACGGCATCCGCATGCAGGGCACGCCCGCGCCAGGCGCGGAAGGCGGAACGGTGCAGGCGTTCTCGGTGGAGACCGGCGCCAGGGCGTGGCAGTACACGCAGGCGGCCAGCGGCACGACGTCGCTGATGACGACGG
Source organism: Acidobacteriota bacterium (assembly GCA_013140955.1). GTDB lineage: Bacteria > Acidobacteriota > Vicinamibacteria > Vicinamibacterales > UBA2999 > JABFRY01. The sequence continues at coordinate 3,167 of JABFRY010000256.1, read as the reverse complement.
GGGGCGGGCTGGTATTCGGCGGCGACCAGACCGGTCGCTTCCGCGCGCTCGATCACGAGACCGGCCAGGTGCTGTGGGAGGTGAACCTGGGTTCACCCGTCACCGGCTATCCCATCACCTACGCCGTCAACGGCCGGCAGTACATCGCGGTCAGCGGCGGGGGCGGCCTCGGAGGGGCGCGCGGCCGTCTGGGCCCGGTGGCCAACAACCTGTTCGTGTTCGCGCTGCCGAACTGATGCCGCGGCACACCGGCCGCTGGCGCTTCGTCAGGGCTGGCGCGCAGGCACGGCGGGCGCCTGCTGGGCCGGTATAATCCGCCGCATGCGGACTCCATTCGACGTGCGTGCGAGTGTGATGGTACTGGGCCTCGTGCTGCTCGCCGCGACGCTTTCCGGCCAGCGCGCGGCACCGGACATCATCCTGCACAACGCGAAGGTGGTCACCGTGGACCCGCGGTTCAGCCTCGCACAGGCGGTGGCCATTTCGGGAGACCGCTTCACCGCCGTCGGGACCAACGAGGACATCCTCGGCCTGCGGGGACCGGCCACGCGCGTCATCGACCTGCGCGGCAGGACGATGGTCCCGGGCCTCGCCGACAACCACCTGCACAACCCGGGCGGAGGGCCTGGCGTCGATCTCTCGCGCGCCCGGTCGCTCGACGACGTCTACGCGCAGCTCGCCGCGCGCGTGGCGAGCACCCCGACCGGCACGCTCGTGGTGTCCAACAGCGACTGGCACGAGGCCCAGCTGCGCGAGCAGCGCCTGCCGCTGCGCCTCGATCTGGACCGCGTGGCGCCCTCGCACCCGGTGGTCCTCGTCCGGGGCGGACACGAGTACATCCTCAACAGCGCCGCCCTGCGGCAGTGGAACATCACCGAGGCGACCCCCGAACCCCCAGGCGGGCGGATCACTCGCTATCCTGACGGCTCGCTGAACGGCGAACTCGTGGACACCGCCAGGCGCCTGGTGAGGCTGCCGGCGCCCCCGGCGCGCAGCCTGGAGGACCGCATCGCCGCCAGGGTGGCCGAGTACCGCCAGCTGCACGCCGCCGGGCTCACCAGCGTGCGCCATCCGGGCATCTCGGGCGACGAGTACCAGCTGCTGCGCACCATGCAGGAGCGGGGCCTGCTGACGATGCGGGTGAGCGCGCTCCTGCGGCCGCCGGCGGATGTGGATGCCGCCGGCGCGCTCGCGTGGCTCCGCGCGACCGGGCTCTCACCCGACACGGGCGACGAGCGCCTGCGGATCGGCGGGGTGAAGCTCGCGGTGGACGGCGGGTTCGAGGGCGGCTTCATGCGCACGCCGTATGCCGAGCCCTGGGGCGAGGCCGGCACCTTCCGCGGCCTGCAGACCGTGCCAGCCGACCGCTACACCGCCATCGTCCGCGCGTTGCACGGCGAGGGCTGGCGCGTCTTCACGCATGCCGTCGGCGACGCGGCCATCGACCAGGTGCTCGACGCCTATGAGGCCGCCAATCGGGATCGGCCGATCCAGGAACGGCGATGGGCGGTTGAACATGCCTTCGTCGGGAGGCCCGACCACCTCCCGCGCCTGAAGGCCCTCGGCCTCGGCATCTCGGCACAGAACCACCTCTATGTCGCCGGGCCAAGCCTCGTGCAGTACTGGGGCCCGGAGCGCGCGTCGCTCGTCACGCCCATGCGCCTCTATCTCGATGCCGGGCTCCCGGTGTCCTCGGGCACCGACGCCGGGGTCATTCCGTACCCGCCGCTCTGGACGATCTACCACTTCGTGACACGCGACACGATCTCGGGCGGCGTGTTCGGGCCGGAGCAGCGCATCACCCGCGAAGAGGCCCTGCGCGCGAGCACCATGGGCAACGCCTGGCTGACGTTCGAGGAAGGCACGAAGGGCTCGATCGAGGCGGGCAAGCTGGCGGACCTGGTCGTGCTGAGCGAGGACCTCCTCACCGCACCGCCGACCCGCGTGCGCGACGCCGACGTGCTGCTGACGATGGTCGGGGGCTCGGTCGTGTTCGAGCGCGACGGCGTTCTCGCCCCCAACTGACCTGACCCCAGATCGCCGGCGCGATGTGAACACGGGCGCGCGGCGGCCTGGACGCGCGTGACCATGCGGCGCGCGGCGTGGCGCGAATGGCGTCAGCGTGCCGGCTCGACGCCCCCGGCCTGCAGTTCGCGCTGGCCCTCGTCTCCGCGCAGGTAGGCGATCAGCGCCGCGCCAGCGGCCGGTGCGCGCGAGGCCGTGAGGGCCGCCACGTCATAGGTGGTGAAGTTCTGCACGGCCGCGGGCAGCGGACCGGCGAGACGGATGCCCATCGATGCCAGCATCCGGATCTCGGTGATGGCGCCAAACCCGATCTCGCGGCCAGCGCCCGACGCGATGCGCTCCATCACGGCCTCGCCCGTGTCGGTCCGCACGGCCTTGCCCTGCACCTCGGCGGCGACGCCCAGCCGCTCGATCAGCCGCTCGATGTACTGGCCGGTGGACGCGCGATTGAAGACCACCGTGGCGGCCTCGAGCAGCGCGGCCCGAAGCGCCTCCGGCGTATCCACGTCCACCGGATCGGCGCTGGCGCGCAGCACGATGCCCACGCCCACCCGTCCAACGGCGGCCCGCGTGGCCTGGTCGATACGTCCGAGACCGGCCGCCGTGGTCATCACGCCTGCCGGGGCAATGAGGACATCGGCGTCCTCGTTCGCCTGCAGACGGGCAGACAACTGCGGGCCGGTGCCGAAGCGGATGATCACGCGGTGACCGGTGGCCGACTCGAACGCGGCCGCCGCCCGGACGAGCCCGGGCTCCACGGCGCCGGCACTCATCACGTGCACGTCGTCTGCCGAGAGGGACGCGCCAGCAAGCATCAGGGCAACGAGGACCGTGACGATGATGCGCATGGCGGGAGCATACCGCGCGTGGGAGTCGCGCCGTGCTACCACGATCGGCCTGGCCAGATACGCTCGAGGTACGCGGCGAGCCCCTCCCTGAAGGCCGTGGCAGACGCGTAGCGCTGGTCATGCTCGTCGTGCAGGGCAACGAGCAGGATGTCCTTGAGTTCGGCATCGAGCGTGGTGTCGGCCTCGAGGGCCGGTCCGATGCCGGCGCGGCGCACGGGCCCGTAGCCGGCGAGCATGGTGTAGAGCACCGCGCCCAGCGAGTAGATGTCGGCTCTCGCATCCGGTGCATGGTGG